>JAEEXW010000461.1 GCA_016287995.1 Bacteroidales bacterium | reverse complement strand
TTCCAGTCGGCTTTTTTACTCAGAGCCTGATAATATTACACTTCATGAGCCTGAACTCCAGCTTTAAGGAAATCGTTTAAGACGCTATCAAACAAGGCTTTGTCCTTGCACGAAAAATTGCCCAAATTGATGCTGCCGTAAAAAAGATGCTCAATTATTCCGGGCAATATTTTCTGCGAACAGATAAACGCCAAACCCGCCGCAATATTAAGTCCGGGAAACTTTTGCTGCAAATCCTCTTCCAAACCGATTCCGTTTTGAATCAGAATTACAAGAGTGTTTTCTTTAAGGAGCGGCGGCAGAATTTTGTACAGAAGTTCCTGATTGACAGATTTTAAGCCGACCAAAACGACGTCTGATTTGCTCATCTCTGCTGTTGAAGAAAATACTTTCGGATTTTTCAAAAAGAAATCTCCGTCGCATGAGAGAACTTTCAGACCGTTTTCCTTAACAAACTGATAATCAGAGTGCAACAGAAATTCCACGTCAAAACCCGCATTTGCAAGTTTTGCGCCGTAAAAACCGCCTACCGCACCCGTGCCGATAACTGAATATTTCATTTTTTAACAATTATTCGTAACATTTCCAAATATTTTCAACAGTGTCTTTGTCGAGTTTTCCTGTGAAAAGGCTGACCAAAAAGACCACTGCAAAACCGCCGACCATCGCGATTGCGCCGCAATTAATAGGCGAGAATGGATTGCCGAGAAGCATATTCAAGACCGTTATGCCAACGCCCCAGATAAAGCACGCCCAAACCGAAGCCGTAGTAACGCCTTTCCAATAAAGTCCTAACATAAACGGTGCTAAAAACGCACCCGCTAATGCGCCCCAAGAAATTCCCATCAACTGCGCGATAAATGTCGGGGGATTGAGCGCGATTATGACAGAAATCGCAATGAAAAACACTATTAATGCCCTCATAACTACGACTTTGCGTTTTTCAACATCTTCGCCCTGCTTGTTTCTGTAAATAAGGTCGAGTGTCATCGTAGAACTTGAAGTCAAAACAAGAGAAGCAAGCGTTGACATAGAAGCCGAAAGTACCAACAAAACCACCAAACCGATTAACGCATCAGGCAGTGTTTCAAGCATTTTCGGGACGATTGAGTCAAAATCCAATTTGCCGTTTCCAAGGGTAGGAGGCGTGCCGAAAAGCCGTCCGAAACCGCCCAAAAAGTAGCAGCCGCCGGCAACCACAAAAGCAAAAATTGTTGAAATTACCGTTCCGCGTTTGATAGCCGTTTCGTCGGTGATTGAATAGAATTTTCCAACCATTTGCGGTAAGCCCCAAGTACCTAAGGACGTGAGGATTACAACGCCGACAAGATTCCACGGGTCTGGTCCGAAAAGACTGGCAAAACTGCCGTTAATTTCAGGGTTGTTGTCGGAGGAAATTGCTGAAAGGCTTTCAACAGCAGCCGATAAACCGCCTTTTGTCTCCAAAACCGCAAAAATTACAGCCACAATTCCGAAAAGCATTATCACGCCTTGTATAAAGTCGTTGACAGCAGTTGCCTTATAGCCGCCGAGAATGACGTAAAGTGCGGTCAGAGCCGCCATTATGCAGACACAAACCTCGTAAGAAATGCCGAATCCCATTTCAAAAAGTGTTGAAATGCCTTTGTAAACGCCTGCTGTGTAGGGAATTAAAAACACAAATGCGATTATTGAGGCGGCAATCCTCAATCCTTGTGAGGAAAATCTTGTCCCGAAAAAGTCGGGCATAGTTTTACTCTGAATGTGCTGTGTCATAAGTTTTGTTCGTTTGCCTAAGACAAGCCATGCAAACAAAGAGCCTATAACGGCATTTCCGATACCAATCCACGAACTTGAAAGTCCGTATTTCCAGCCGAATTGTCCGGCGTAACCCACAAACACGACTGCCGAAAAATACGACGTTCCGTAAGCAAAAGCGGTCAGCCACGGGCCAACGTTTCTGCCGCCTAAAACAAATCCTTCGACACTTTTTGCCGTTTTTCTCTGATAAAGGCCTACTGAGACCATAACCGCCAAAAATACGACGGTAAGAATGATTTTGATTAACATTTTATTCTATTTCTTCAATTTTGTCCCACAATTTTTCGTCCAAAAGGGTTTTGAACTTTTCCGTACAGCCGATAGGAATATAAATTTTCCTAAGCGAAGAGCAGCCGTCAAACGCGCCCTCGTCAATTCTTTTGACCGTGTTGTACATCGAAACTTCCTTCAAAGCCTTGCAGTTAGCAAAAGTCTGCCGTCCGATTCTTTCGGTAGAGGAAGGTACGATGACGATTTCCAAAGTCTGGTTGTCCTTAAATGAAAAATCACCCGTTCTGCGCGTTCCGTAAGGCAGAATCAGAGAGTCTTTTTTTCCAAAATACGAGATGGCACGTTTTTTCTTAATGTCGGGGAAACTGTCTTGTTCTAT
>JAEEXW010000460.1 GCA_016287995.1 Bacteroidales bacterium | reverse complement strand
TCAACCGTAAAAGGTAATTTTAAAACAGTTACGGTTAGGATTATTTGATAAACTAAAAAAGTTTTAAAAAAAACTTCAAAAAAATTTTGTGGTTTCAAAAAAACGCTTTATCTTTGCACCGTCTTTTGAAAAGGGACTTATTTACTGCCCAATGGTGTAATTGGCAACACGTCTGACTCTGGATCAGGAGAGTTCAGGTTCGACCCCTGATTGGGCAACAAAAAACAAGAAGATCTTTTGGATTTTCTTGTTTTTTTTGTATCTTAGCAGTCGGAAATAAAATTATTGAAATGGAAAAATCTACGATTTTAGTGGTGGACGACAGTGCATCTAATTTGTTGTTAGTCAATGATATACTGTCAAGCGAACCAAATTATGAGATTATAACTGAGAGCGACGGGGGGAAGGTTGTTGATATATTGAATAACAACAAAATCGACCTTATACTCTTAGATGTTATGATGCCGAGAGTTGACGGCTTTGAAGTTTGCCGGAGAATCAAGGCTGATTTGGCTTTTAAGGATATTCCGATAATTTTTCTTACTGCTAAAATTGACGAGGCAAGCCTTCTTGCCGGTTTTGAACTCGGCGGTGTTGATTATATCAAAAAACCTTTCCTGATTTCAGAACTTATCGCAAGGGTAAAAACTCATCTGCAACTTAAAAAAACCAACGAAAAACTCAAAAACGAACTTTTCCAGCATTATTTGACACAGCAGAGTTTGCAGGTTTCGCAAAACGAACTCTCTGTTAAAAATAATATTGCGTCGGTTTTCCTTTCTGAAAGTCAGAAAGAGGTTTATCCGAAACTTTTGGAAGAGATTTTGAAGTATGTCGGTCTCACATACGGTGTTATCGGTTATTTCAACGCCGACAAAAAACTTGTCTGCCCTTCGATTTATTCGGGCGAGATAGAGTCTGACAAGAATTATGTTTTTGACCTTCAAGACATCGGCGACGTGGCGATTGCCGTTGTGAAAAAAAGGACGGTGATTCAAAAAAACGTAACCTCGCCGCTTTTCTTTACGAAGGCAAAAGTCAGTTGTATGATTTGTACGCCGATTGTTTATGCTTCTCAGGTTATCGGTTTGATTGCCGTTGCGGGAAAAAACAACGAATATATCGACAGTTACAGAGAAAAACTTGAAGATATTGCAAGGTTTCTCTCCTCTATAATGTACAACAGTCTTGAAAGAAAAACCGCGGAAAAACTTTTGCAGTTTTCAGAAGAGAAATTCCGCACGCTTTTCAACAATGCTGACGGAGGTATTTTGATTTTCGGTTATAACGGCAAAGAGTTTTCGCTTTCGGAAATCAACAAGTCGGGACTTGCTATGACCGGGTATTCAAAAGAGGAACTTTACGGCGGCAACGCTGAACAAATCATCGAGCCTATTTTCTTGGAAAAATACCGCGAGATGATGAATCTTGCTTTAAACGGCGAGACTCAAAATTTTGAAACATACATCGTTACCCATGACGGCAAAACTGTTCCGGTGGAAATCGGTGTCGGACGTTTTTCGTTGCAGGACGGCAAGGTTTTTGTGTTTAACATCATACGCGATATTTCTTTCAGGAAAGACCTTGACAAGCAACTTTTTAACACGATAGTCGAGACACAGGAAAACGAGCGTCAGCGTTTTGCAAAAGATATTCACGACGGTATCGGCTCGTATCTCACAAGCCTGATAACATATCTTAACCTCTTGGCTTCCAGCAAAATATCTGTTATGGAAATGCCGGATATTTTTGAGGAGATGAAAGAACTCGTTATGGAGGCGGCTGAGGAGTCAAAAAATATTGCAAACGACCTTATTCCCGATGTTCTTAACAATTTCGGTCTTGTGGCTGGCATAAAAAATCTTGCAAAGCATGTTTTTGTGGACGGCAATATGCAGGTGATTTTTGAGTGCGGAAATTTTGTTGAACCTCAAAACAAGATGCTCAAAACCGCGCTTTTCAGAATTGTTAACGAACTTTTCAACAATGCTGTCAAGTATTCGCACGGGACTAAGATGATTCTTATTCTCGAAACCGAAGGCAATTATACACGCCTTAAATACGTTGACGACGGCGTAGGCTTTGAGACTGAGGAAGTTATGCAGCGGATTCATGACAAAAAAGTTTCGGGCTTGAAAAACATTCAGGGACGTGTCGCTAATTTCAACGGCACTTTTGATATTAAGACTTCATTAGGCAACGGATTGGAAATCAACATAATTGTCCTTAATTGATTAAATTATGGATTTAAGGAAGATAGTATTGGTTGACGATAAAAAAGCGTTCAGACAGTCTTTCAAACTCCTTTTGCGCAAAGTCGGTGGCTCTGAGGTTGTCGCCGAATACGCCTCCGGCGAGGAGTTTTTGCAAAGTCTGTCGGGAGATTTTTGTGCCGATATTATTTTCATATCTT
>JAEEXW010000459.1 GCA_016287995.1 Bacteroidales bacterium | reverse complement strand
CCGCCGTCCTTGTTTTAGCTACTGAGCGTTGGAAAAAGTCGGGATATTTTAAATCAGCAAATTGCGGGTTGATTTCGTATTTGCCTTGTCTGTTGATAAATCCTATTTGCCCGTTATTAACAACTGCCGCCAACTCTCCGTAAAAAGACGTCGCGCCATCAAACTGAGGGTTAATAACAATTTTGCCCTCTTTGTCTATATATCCGAATTTTCCATTCTGTTGCACAGAGCAAAGAGCATTTCTGAAATCCCAAGACGATTCAAATTGTGGGTTAATCACAATTTTGCCAGACTTGTCGATGAACCCATATTTGCCTCCTTGTTTGATTAGACAAAGTCCCTCGCTGAACTCTCTCGCTTCTTCAAATTGTGGATTAATTTCATATTTGCCATCCTTGTTTATGAAGCCCCATTTGCTGCCGTCATAAACAGCACACAGACCTTCGCTAAAATGGTAACTACCTTTGAATTGCGGCGCGATGACAACCTTGCCACTCATATCGCAGAATCCATATTTACCTTCTTGAATAATACCGATAAGTCCTTCTGTGTTTTTGTAAAAACCGCTGTTAAACACAAAGTCAATGGCCATTGTTCCATCTGTCTTGACATAACCCGTTGAACCATTTGAAACCAAAGCCAACGAATTGTAGAATATGCCAACTTCGTTGACATCGTCAGACAATGTAAACTTTGTCTTGCCCTCAGTATCAATGCAAAGGAATTTCTCGTCATCGGTCAAAACAAAAGCGTAACCTTCGCTGAATCGCGTACCATTTTGGTAAATTGAATTGATGACCAACTGTCCCTCCTTATTAATGTAACCAACCTTGCCATTGGATTCAACACGAGCAAGTCCGTCAAAGAAACATTCAGCATCCTCGAATTGAGGATTAATCACCCATGAACCATTGTGGTCGATATACCCCCAAGTATCAACTTGTCTGACAGGGATAAGTTCATAATCTGCATCTTGCGAGAAACCACATGCAGACAAAACAAGGCTTATAAACAAGCCAAAAATTAATTTTGTTTTTTTTCTTTTCATAATCATTTATTGAATTTTTGAGTTAATTATTTTTTGTTCAAAAATATGTATTGTTAACTTTTATGACAAGGAAAAAACGTGGATTTTCGACTACACTTGTGTATGATTTTTCACCACAGTTTTTTAAGAGTGTAAAACCAAAATCGTTTTAAAATATTCAGTGATAAAAATATTTTTTTGTAATTGAAATTTTTATATAAATTTGCCAATCATTAAAAAAACTGTAATCAATTATGAAAAAATTTTTATTCGGTTTAATTCTTGGCATTGCGCTTGGCTGCGGCGCATGTGTCTACCTTTCAAAAGCAGGATTGTTTTTGAAGTCAGAAACTCATATCAACGAGGAAGTCTTGAAAGAAAAACTCCTCACTTGCAGCGAATTAACTTCCGCTAAATATCAAATGGACGGTCAAATCACCCGCGAAGAAAGTTACAAAACTGGCTTGGATTGGTTCGACAAAATGGGAACGAAAAAGTTTACCGTGAAATATTCAGCGACATTAGCCTTTGCGGTTGACCTCTCAAAAGCGAATATAAAAGTGGACACCAATATCGTCAGAATTGATTTGCCGTCCGCAACGTTGCAGTCACTGAGCATTCCGTCAGATAGTTTGCACATTGTCAGCGAAACAAAATCCCTCATCAACTGGGAAAACAAAAACGACATGAAAGAAGCCCTTCAAGACGCTGAAAAACACGCTCTTATAACTTGCGATACAACAAAAATGATTCGCATGGCTAACACCGAAGCCGTTAAAACCTTGTCAACTTTGCTTTGCCCGTTGACCGAAGGCGAACACGGCGAAAAGGCTTATCAAGTGATTATAACGATTCATGGCGAGACCGACGACCCAAACACACTCACGAAAAAAGAGTTGGGCATGGTTGAAATTAACAGAAAAAATTAATACATAAAAAAATGATAAAAGTTGGAATCATCGGCGCAGCAGGTTACACTGGCGGCGAACTTTTGAGAATTTTGACTTATCACCCTGACGTTGAGATTGTTTGGGCGGTAAGTAGAAGTAATTTCGGCAAACCCGTTTATGATGTTCACGCTGATTTATTTGGCGATACTGAACTTAAATTTGCAGAACAGCCTACCGAAAAAGCGGATGTTGTATTTTTCTGCACGGCTCACGGCGAAACTGGCAAGCTCTTGGCGGAATACAATTTCCCCAACGATGTGAAAATCATCGATATGACCAACGAGTTCCGCGTTGGCGACACTGGATTTGTGTACGGACTTCCCGAAATCAACCGCGAGGCAATCAAAAAATGTAACCGCCTTGCTAATCCGGGCTGTTTTGCAACGGCAATTCAACTCGCTCTTGTACCATCGCTAAAAGCGGGCATTATTCAGAGC
>JAEEXW010000034.1 GCA_016287995.1 Bacteroidales bacterium | reverse complement strand
CGAACCGTCGGGCTTGTCGGCGTAATAAAAGCCTGTTCCGTTGATTTCTACGGCAAGATTGTTGACGGTTTTGGCAAAGTCGCCTTCTATGTCGCTGAATTGTCCGCCAGAGGGTAACTCTTCAACAGAAATGCCGAGTTGATATTTGCTCCAATACCCGTTGAAATACTGTCTTTGAATGTATTCGCGGAGTTTTTTGTTGCGGGACTGACTGTCGGGTTTTACAAGAAAATCTGCTACAACGCCGTCTTTTGAAAGTTTGTTTGAAATATCTTCCAATAAAAGTTCCGCAATCATATCTCTATCCTGTTCGGGAGAGGCTGCAAAATGTCTGCACTCCGAAGAAAGTTTTTTCTCGGTAGTTCCCGTTATAAGCACGCACGAGAAAACCGCACTCAAAAACACCATGAAAATGTATCTGTAAACTACTCCTTCCGCTTTTCTGTAATGTGTCAGCATAGCGGCTCCCGGAATTAAAATCAAATACAATACCGCTGTACCTTTCTGAAAATCAAGAAGAAACGAAACCGTCAAAAACAAAACCACTGCAATGCCTAAGTAAATGGCTGTGGTCTTTTTTAAGTTTGTTATAACAGAATAATCAAAATAGTGTGTCAAACGCATTGAAGTAAAAATGATAGTCCCGACAAAGATTATCATTATCAGAAGCCCCGAATAACTGAAAATATCAAGCGAAATTATATCAGTTAGGCGGAAAGAAATTTTACTTTCGCCAACTAACTGCTCTGCTGCATAATACAAATATCCGAAAACCGCAAAATATATTACAGCAACGGTAATCCATACTAAGTAAGGGTTGTATTTTTTTATTTTTTCATCTATCTTGACGTATTCCGCAAAACGGAACAAATAAACAGTTTCAGCAAGAATAAAAGTTGCACTTATTATAAAGTCGCCGATAGTTCTGAAAAATATCGGTCCCGAAAAATACACCGGGTCAAAAAAGTCCAACGAATATATTGTAACCGGAAATCTGAAAAGCAACATTATGCTCCACAGCAATATAGTTCCGGAAATAATTCCGATGATTTTTCCTGTACTTCCTTCTTTTTCAGTGAGTTTGTCGATTACGGTCTTAAAATACAAAAGCAGGAAAAATAGTGATAAGAAAAATAAAATGCCTGCCGCATTAACATAACTTCCTTCCGAATCTGCCGCACTTGAAGGTACGAGCGAAAAGATATATTTTCCTTCCTTGTCCCTTACCTCAAAACTATAACTGAGCGGAATCATGGAAATTAAGACCGTCGGCGAAAGATTAAACTCTTTGCGGCAGTCGTTTTGAAGGTATTTGTTGGTGATATTGTATTTGTGTTTTAAGAAAATCAGACCGACATATTTATATCTGCCTGCATCAAGAGTGCGTACTTCATACCAACCGTTGCTTGAATTTGCGATACGGTTATTAAGTGCCGAACCGATAAAAGTCTTATCGGCAGCGGCAATATTGTCAGTCCAAAACCTCAAAGTGTCGTCTTTGTAAACGAGCACCGTAAGACCTTGTCTGTTAAGATATTCAAAATCACAATCCAGTACCGTGACGGGACTTTCCTTCTGCAAAGCCTCCGCCGCTTCTATCCGCTCCTTGACGGACAAAAGGGTGCTGTCTAGTTTTTCTTCCAGTTTATGCAAAACGGTCTCCACTTCCGAAGTGTCAATATCCATAGGCCCTGAGGCAGACAGATAACTTTCGGATATTAATGCGGAGACAAACAGCAATGCCGCACATATCAGAAACCGCGCATTTTTTAACTTCTCTTTCACTTGTCGTTCCTTGTTTTTAAAAGGTTCTTTAAAAATTTCAATTTACGAATCTCTTTTAAAAAAGTTTTTTCCTTGAGTAGTTTTTTCTTAAAACTTAAAAAATAATTCCCAAATTCAATTTTTCACTTCTTTTCCTTATTCGTGATGATACGGTTCTCCGTGCATTATAGTAAAAGCACGATACAATTGTTCCAAAAAGATTAATCTTACCATCTGGTGCGAAAAAGTCATTTTTGAAAGCGAAATTTTAAAATCAGCAGCCGCCGAGATTTTTTCGTCAAAACCGTACGGTCCGCCGACCACAAAAGTAATATCTTTTGACGAATTAACCATCTTTTTTTCCAAAAAATCCGCAAATTCTTTTGAAGAAAATTCTTTTCCGTGTTCGTCAAGCAGAATATTATAACTTCCGCCTTTAAAATACGGCTCCAAAAGTACCGCTTCTGCGGCTTTTACTTGCGGAAAGGAAAGCGACGACAAATTTTTTAAATCTTTCAAAACAACAAATTCGAAATTGATGTACTTTTTAACTCTCTTTTCGTATTCGCTGCACGAATCAATTAAATATTTTTCTACGGTCTTTCCGACTACGACAAATTTAATTTTCATAATTTTAAGTATTCTTATTCAACCATAGAGTTAGTTTTACTGTGTTCCTGCTTTGGAAAAAGCAAACAGCGTACCATAATTTTGAGAAATCGCCGCGGTGAGATATTTTTTTCTTGGTATTTTAATGTTAAAAAAAGGTAAACTTTTATTTTTTTAACAATTGTATTTGTTTTTTTTTTAATTTTGCCGCAAATTTCATTGAAATAATGGTTAGATTTTTTAAGTTATTTATGTTACTTGCGGTATTAGCCGCTGTTTCGGGGTGCAGAACTCCTAAGGATATTGCGTATTTTCAAGATTTAAGGGAGGACACTTTGGTTAAAGTGAACTCAGAGAATGTTGAAATTAAACTTCAAGAGAGTGACAAAGTTTCTATTTTTGTATCATGCAGAGACGAGCATGTTGCAAAAATGTTCAACTTGCTTACAGTAACTCAAAGTATCGGTAACTCGTATTCGAACCGAGTTGCTTATTACACGGTAGATAGTAACGGAGACATTGACTTTCCGGTAATCGGAAAAATTCAAGTAAAAGGTCTTACCAGAACAGAAGTAGTTGACATCGTAAAAGAAAAACTCATTTCAAGTGAAATGATTCAAGAGCCGGTGGTAACGGTTGAATTTGTGAATATGTATTTTGACGTTTTGGGTGAAATTGCAAGGCCCGGCCGTTATACAATCGATAAGGACAAAATAACACTTCTTGATGCTCTCGGTATGGCGGGAGACCTTTCTATTTTGGGTCAGAGGTGTAATGTCAAAATCATCAGGCAGGAAAACGGCGGCAAACGTGTATATATGGTTGATATGACAAAAGGCGAAAGCGTATTGAACTCGCCCGCTTTTTATCTTCAACAAAACGATGTGCTTTATGTAGAGGCTAATGCTTACAGAAAACGTCAGTCAATTGTTGCCGGTAATACGGTGATGACACCTTCGTTTTGGATGTCGGTAATTTCTTTCCTAACTTCAATGTATGTCATTTGGGTAAAATAACGAACAAAATTATGGAACAAAATAACGAAAAGGAAATTCAACAGGTACAGCAAAATGCACCTGTAACAGAGACTGCCGCTGACAATGTTCTTGATATTCAGGCTATTATCGGGGCTTGTTTTGCCCGTTGGTGGTGGTTTATACTATCAGTAGTAATAGTTATTACGGGAACTATGTTTTACCTTCTTACCACCCCGAAAATTTATACGCGTGAATTAACGTTTTTGATAAAAGAATCGGGCGGCAGAACATCATCTTTCAACTCTCAGTTGAATTCTTTTGCCGAAATGGGCGTATTCGAGAACTCTACTTCTGTAAATAACGAATTGAGTATCATTCAATCCCCGACTATAATTCTTGAAACCGTAAAACGTCTTCACCTCGAATATGATTATTACGTTCAAGGCAAATACAGCAAAGTGGTAATTTACGGCGACAGTTTGCCTATTCAGGCTCAGTTTGTTGATGCAGATGAATTTACAACCGGAAGTTTTACGCTTGCAATTTCGCCCGATGGCAGTTTTAAGATGACTGATTTTTCTGCTCCGACTTTGCCAACAAATCTATCTGATGTTGTGGACGGTATTATCGGTGATGAAGTGTCAACTCCGCTTGGGAAAATTTTTATAAGCGCAACACCCAAATTCTCGGAATGTAAAGGGCCTAAAACTATTTATATAAGGCGTTTGCCGCTTAGAACGGCTATGCAGATTTATACTGCTAAATACAAAGCAAACTTTAATAGCAAACAATCTTCCGTGATTTCTCTTACTATGGAAGACGAAAACATTCAGAGAGCGGAAGACTTTTTGAACACTCTTTTCAAGGTTTATAACGAAAAATGGATTGAGGACAAAAATCAGGCCGCTATTGGTACCTCTGCTTTTATCACCAATAGGCTCGAAATCATTGAAAGGGAACTCGGTATTGTGGATGGCGACGTGTCATCTTTCAAAAGTCATAACTTGTTGCCAAACGTTGAAAAATCAAGCGATTTGTTTTATACACAAGCAAATAGCCTTGAAAACGAGATAGTTATGCTCAGCACGCAAGTTGCGATGGCGGAAAACGTTAAGGAATATATTTCTGATACGACAAAAAGTAACGAACTTTTGCCTGTATATTCGGGCAGCAACAATACTACGGCTGAAAAGCAAATTACAGAATACAATGCCTGCATACTTCAAAGAAACACTTTGGTTGCGGCTTCGTCGGAGAAAAATCCGCTCGTTATAGACTTGAATAAAAAAATAGCGGAACTTAGAGTTGCGTTAATCGGTTCGATTAACAATCAGATAAAATATCTTAACTCGCAGATAAAGTCTTTGCAAAAAAATCTTGACAAAAGCGTTTCGCATATTTCGGCTAACCCTGACAAGGCAAAACAACTTTTGTCAATAGAGCGTCAGCAAAAAGTCAAAGAGGCTCTTTACTTATTCCTCCTTCAAAAACGCGAGGAAAACGAACTTTCTCAGGCTTTTTCGGCAACTAACACGAGGCTTATCACTCCGCCTATGGGTGCTATGTCTCCGACAAAACCTCAGCGTATTAAAATTCTTGGTATTGCGTTTATTTTGGCGTTGATTATTCCGCTCGGCATAATCGTATTAATTGAGATGAACAACACCAAAATCCGCACCCGTAAGGATTTGGATGGAATGACGATACCGTTTGTCGGCGAAATTCCTCAGCACACGAGAATCCACAGAAAAGGCTTTTTTAAATTCTTAAAACGCAAGGATTCTACTAATGCTACTTTGTCGAAGCTTGTGGTTAAGAAAAATTCCAAAAACCTTACAAACGAGGCATTCCGCGTTGTAAGAAGTAATTTGGAATTTGTACATGTTACTAAGGAAAAAAAGGTAATGCTTGTAACTTCACTTATTCAGCACAGCGGAAAATCGTTTATTTCGCTTAACCTTAGTGAATCATTTGCATTAAAAGATAGACGTGTAATCATTGTTGACCTTGACCTTAGAAAGGCTAACGCCAGTGAAATCGTTCAGAGACCCAAAAAAGGCGTTTCAACTTATTTGGCCGGTTATGACGAAGATTGGCGCAAACTTACGATGAAACTTGACGATAACCTTACGATACTTCCGGCCGGAGTTTTGCCGCCTAACCCTGCGGAATTGCTTTATACTCCTGCATTTGAAAAAATGGTTAAGGATATGAGACAAGAATACGACTTGGTGGTACTTGACTGTCCGCCTATTGACATTGTTGCTGATACGAGTATTATAGCGCAACATGCTGATATGACGTTGTTTATTGTCAGAGTAGGGCTTCTTGACCGATCAATGTTGCCGATAATAGAGAAGTTCTATACGGGTCATAAACTGCCTAATATTTGTATGCTTCTTAACGGGTCTAAAACCGCAAACGGTCGTTATGGCTACGGATACGGCTATGGTTATGGCTACGGATACGGCTATGGCTACGGTTATGGTTATGGCTACGGTTATGGCTATGGCAACGAAAAAGAAGCGTTTGAAGAGTAGTTAAAAACGATAAAAGAAGATAAGAAGGTTCGGTTGATTTTCTGATTAATAAATCAAGTCAATCGAACCTTCTCTTATTATTTGGATTTCTGTTTGTGTGCAATCTACAACTGCGGTCGGGATATTGTTTCCGTAGCCACCGTCAATTACAAGGTCTACTTGATTTTTATATCTTTCCCAAATGAGTTCCGGGTCGGTGGAATATTCGATAATTTCGTCTTCGTCAATAATAGAAGTAGTAACAAGCGGATTGCCGAGGGCATCTACTATGTCGTACAAAATTTTGCTGTCCGGGACTCTCAGACCGACTG
This sequence comes from Bacteroidales bacterium, assembly GCA_016287995.1. Classification (GTDB taxonomy): domain Bacteria; phylum Bacteroidota; class Bacteroidia; order Bacteroidales; family UBA3824; genus UBA3824. Next base: position 7,201 of record JAEEXW010000034.1, on the reverse strand, counting down.
TCTTGCGCGAGTTGTCGAACATTCGCGGAATTTTTTTGCTTGCCGGAAGTATAAATGTAAAAGGTCCCGGCGTATTCTTTTTCAAAATCTTAAAAACCGGCGTACTTAATGTCAAAGTATACTGAGAGATGTCTTGCAAGTCTTTACAAATAAATGAAAAACGCGCTCTTGAAAGGTCAAGGTGCTTGAAACGCGCCAAACGCTCCAATGCCTTTTTGCTCGTCATACTGCAACCTAAGGCGTAAACGCTGTCGGTAGGGTAGATGATTACCCCATCATTTCTCAAAATCTCAACAGCCTCCTCTATAAAACGCGGCTGCGGAGTTTGAGGGTGTATTTTCAAAAGCGTTCCCATTTTTCTTATCAGTTTGTTTGTTTTGGAACGGGTATGAGGTTGAAAGGCAAGTTGATAATCTGACTATATTCCTCGCCCAAAGCCTGCATATCCTCGTCAATTTCCTTGTAATACCAATTGACCTTAATGTCAGTTTTGCCTTTGAGATTGCCCAAAAGCAAGAGAATTTGTATAAGTTGTTTGCTCGAAGCCGTATTGAAATATTCAAGTTTCATATTAAATACGGTCTCTTTTTGGGGATTCTCTGAATATTCCATTAGCCAGTTGATAATCGGCGCATAAAAATCCACAGCGTCCTCAGGCAAAGACATTTGAGAAATCTCAAATACTCCGCTATCAGCATCTAATACAACTCTCGGTGTATCAATCGTCGGTTCTTTGATAAAAGGTTCCATTTTTTCCGCTAATTTTTTTAGTTCTTTTTATTTACAATAGTTTTTACAATAAAAAAGTCAATTTCGTTGTTAACTTCTTTGAGCGAATATTCAATTAAGTTACCCGTCTTGCGGCGGATATCAATAAAGCCCAAACCCGTAGACACGGAATCATTGATTTCGGTATTAAGCAAAATCGAATTGTATTCCTTTGTCAACTCCTTGTAACTCATGTTGTTGAGCCGGTCTATACGCTCTTTCAAAGCGGCTGAATTTACTTTGCGGATATAGTTGCCCGCCAAAAGCGAAAAACTATCTTCCAATTCTTTGATGAAAAACACACCCGCTTTCCAATCGTCCGCATGGTCAAGGTTATCTGCGTGTTTTACAATGTTTTGCAAAAGTTCCACCATCACGGAATAGAGTTTTATGCGCGTAGGCGTTTCGCTCATTCCGGATTTTAAAATCGCCAACAAAGATAATAAATTTTCCTGATTAAAATCACCTTTGAAAGAAATTATATAATTATTTTTGTTAAAATTTTCGTGATTGTCAATCAACTGCTTTACAGAGTACACCTCAGGGGCGTTTTCAGGCTCAGCCTCTTCGGAGGTTTTTATTTCGGTTGTGAGATAAAAATATGAAAGTTTGTCGTCAACGGGCTTGATGAGATAATCAAGTTTGTTGCCAGAACGCTTAGCCATTTCAATAAGTCCGAGACTTGCGCCGCCTTTTGCGCTAAGTTGCATATTGTTACGGATTTCTTTGGAAAACTCTCTTAGCCCGTCAGAGTCCATGTGGTTGATTTTTTCGAGTTTTTTTCTCAAAGCGTCTTCCTCAGCCTTGAACATAAGATTGCCTGTGGCAATGATATATTTATGACGTTTTTTGATAATGGCGATAATTGCCTCTTTATCAACATTTTCGTCTACATTATCGGCTTGATGACGGGTAATGTTTTGCAAACCCTCGCCCATAATGTAATAAATTCTCGTTTTGAGTTTTTTTGTGTCCTCCGCCTTTGCGAGGTTGCTTTTAGCAAAATCGAGAATGTCCATAACGATAACGGGGGTGATTTCGCCCCTGTAAATGTATTCCATATCGTCTTTCTCGATGTCGCTGAAATGCCCGTAAATAAAATCCAAAGACTGCTCCATATTTAAAAAAGTTTACAAGGCAAAAATAACAAAAATCGGACTATTTTTCAAGATTTTCAAGAAAATTATTTATGTCAACAAAAAAATTTTATTCTACCGTTTTTTTTGTTTACATTCGCAGTGTTAATTATAAGTAATTATGTATTTGAGATTCAATAAAATAACATTTTTATTACCGCTCTTTGCGGCTTGTTTTGCTTTTTCGTGTGGTAACCAAAACACTGAAAAATTTCCCGTAGAAGAAATACTCGGAAATTATCACGGCATATATTTCCCCGAAGATCAAGTTCAAGAACAAAATTTTTCTGTTTATCTCGATTATTCTTCTGGTGTGAAAACTGCATTCAAGGACTTTAACACGCAGAATTTTTATCAACTTTTTATCAATAGTTTTCAAATTCAGGCGGTTGATTTTTTTCAGGTCAGTAATTCCGGCATTGAAAAAACTGTCGGTCTAAAAACCTCAGAACTTTTGAAAAAGATAAAAGATTCAGGCAAGTTTAAGGGCGAAAATTCAATGCTTGGCACAGCCGTAAAACAAATTGTTGACGGAAATTCTGCGGCTGTTTTTATCACTGACGGCGAACTTTATGCAAAGGGCGGAGCAGATAGGGCTTGGGCAAAAGACGATTTTGAAAGATGGCTCAAAAAAGGCAATAGTATAGAATTTTTTATAACTGACTATGTTGACGGAGGAAAAGAAAAACACCTTTTTTATATGTGTTTTGTGCCCAAAAATTCTTCAAGCACCGTTGTTAGCGACTTTAAGTCTTATTTGAGTAATTCGGGGACGGCTAAAACTATGAAATACAATTATTTCTATTTTTATAGCAGCCGTCCGGATATGGGTTACGGTTATCTTAGTCTTTCTGAAAATTGGAAAACCTTATTTCAAAAATTTTCAGAAAACAATGGAATACCGCTTCTTAACGGCATAAAACTTGACCTCCCGCAGTCTGCTTGTTACAAAATCGGAAAAATAGGTTTAAAAACTTATAATATCAGCGATGACTTTTTTAGGTATAAAAGCACGCTTTCCGAGGCTACGGACACGGTTTTTGTACCTGCAAAACGTCTTAACGAAATAGAAAACCTTTTTGTTTTGGACGGTGATAATCCTTATAACGAACTTAATATAAGGCTTTCTAAAAATTTTTCCGGCTCTTTGTCTGCCACTGGTGATAATTTTTTTAGAATTGACTTCGTTTTAAAAGATGTTAGCGTTGATGACGAAAATATAAATACGTATAGTCTTACATCTTCGATTCTCGGAGCCTTGTGTGCTGCAAATCCCGAAGGGAAAACAGTTTACTCGTATTATGTTAAAACTATGGCGTATGATTAAAAATTTTTTTATAAAGAAAATTATTTTTACCTTTGCAAAAAATATAGAATAATGGGTTGGTTTAACAGATCACAACAAGGTATTAATACCGAAACGAAAGACAAAAAGGAAATTCCCGAAGGACTTTGGTACAAATGTCCTCAATGCAAGGAAATAGTTTCGACAGACGATCACAGAAAAAATTTGTGCGTATGTCCGAAATGCAATTACCATGAAAGAATTTCAACGAAAGATTATTTTGAAATTTTGTTTGATTCAGGTCGTTACGAAGAATTGTTTGCAAACCTTCACAGCGGCGATCCGCTTAACTTTACCGATAGAAAAAAGTATACGGACAGAATTGCGGCGGTAGAAAAACAGACAAACCTCAAAGACGCCATTTCGGTAGCAACCGGCGAAATAGGTGGCAGGTGCGTAACCGTTGACTGTATGAATTTTGAGTTTGTCGGCGGCTCTATGGGCTCTGTTGTCGGTGAAAAAATAGCACGTAGTATCGACTACTGCATCGAAAAACATCAGCCTCTTGTCATTATCAGCCGCTCTGGCGGTGCGAGAATGATGGAAGGTGCATTTTCGCTGATGCAAATGGCAAAAACTTCTGCGAAACTCACTCAACTAAGCGAGGCAAAGTTGCCGTATATTTCACTAATGACAAATCCTACAACGGGAGGCGTTTCGGCTTCGTTTGCGATGTTAGGCGATATTAATATGGCAGAACCTCAGGCACTTATAGGTTTTGCCGGTCCGAGAGTGATAAGGGAGTTTACGGGAAAAGACTTGCCCGAAGGTTTCCAATCATCGGAATTTTTGCTCGAACACGGATTTTTGGACACCATCGTTGAAAGAAAAAATATAAAAGACACGCTCATAAAACTATTTAATATGATGATGTAAATATGAGATTTAGGTTTCTGATTATACTTTTATTTTCTTGTTTAACGGCTTATCCGCAATATTCAACCGATAAATTCGGTGTGGAGTTTTCGTCAAGAAGAATGCCACGGTATTATGTGCCGGAGAATGATAGGGTATTTTCTCTGATACTTGATGCGCCGAGGCAGGTAAAACGCGCTTTTGAGACCGTGGAAGAGTTAGAACGCTTTTATGTCCCGAAAGGGTGGGGGCGTGATAGGGAAAATCCGTACTTAAAAATCATTATATCGGCTGACTATTTGGTAATTGATAAGATTTACGAAATAGAGGAAGTAGAAAAAATTAGAGACCGTGAAGGCGAAAAAGAAGTTTCGTTTTTCCGTCCGGCAATGGATTATCATATCCCGATAACTATAACGGCAGTTTCGCCACAAGGTAGAACTGAGACGGACAACTTTACAAAGGATGTGCCGAGAGAGCCGATAGTTTTCACTATCGTTGCACCGGAAAAATTCAAGAATCCTATTCACGCCCATAATTTTATCCTTGACAACAAGGAAATCATCATCGAAAGGGAAATCCGTAATAGAATTTTTGAACTTTATGATAGTTTTATTCCGACAATCAACAACTCATACGTCTATATGCCGGAAGGAGATTTCATTCATGTTTGGTTGTTGGATAACAAAAAGAATAGTTTTTATCCGAAATACAAATATGCGAAAGAAGAAATCAGAAATATTTTTTCGCGCCTTAATTATGACGGTGGACTTTCAGAGGTAATCCGCGACATAAAACCGTATATCGACCTTATAATTGAAGAGGTTAATTCGCTTAATGAAAGCGATAAAAAACAAAAATCCGCCAAAACGGATTTGTTGTGCGCTTTGGCGGAAATTTATTACGGTCTTGAAATCTTTGATGTTAGTGCCGGTTATGCTGAAAAAACTATCGCTCTCGGCGATTCGCGGGGAAACAAAATCCTCAAAAAAATCAGCCATTACAAAGACGATTTAGCAAAACATCACATTCAATCAAAACATTTCACGATAGAGGAATAAAAAATTTTATTCCTCTGTTTTTTTCTTTCTTGTCCTCTTCTTAACGGTGATTGTGCCTTCTTCTTCGGCGTTTTTTTCTGCTTTGGGAGCATCTTCTGCGGCTTTTTCAGCAGGTTTTTCTTCTTCTTTTTCTTCGGGTTTCAAAAGACCGTTTTCCAAAAGAAGGTTGTACCAAAGGAATGCGCGTTTGATGTCAGAGGTGTAAACGCGGTCTTTGTCCCAGTTTTTGAGGGCTTTTGTAAACAATTCCGTCAACTCCTCTGTTGAGGCTTTTTTGGGGCTAAAAGGCGTTGCTTTGCCGTCAAGAACCTTATAAAGGCTCGCATAAACCTCCGACAATTTAATATCGCCGTCGGTGGTGTAAATAGAAATGTCTTCTAACGCGCTGATACGTGAAGTAGCATACGCCAAACATTTTTTTCCGTCAGAAATGTTTTCTATAATAAGGCCGTTTTTAGCCTGAGCCACATGCTTATACAAGCCCGGATAAGTGGCTACTGATAAAATTCCTTTTAAATTCATTTTTATTATTTCCTTTTTTTCGTAAAATTTCAGACTGCAAATGTAAGAAAAAATCTTTTGCCTTGAAAAAAAAAGTTATTTTTTCTCTAATGCTTCAATTCTTTTTACAAGGTCGTTGATTGTGGCTTTTAAGTCATCGTTTTCTTTTTTGAGTTCTTTAACAGCCTCTGTAAGCACTGGAACTATTCCAATGTAATTCAGCGACTTAAAACCTTCTGAATCCGTCGTAACGAGTTCGGGGAATATTTTTTCAACTTCCTGCGCTATAAAACCGTATTGAAGTTTTTTGTCTGCTGACGGTTTTTTCGACGGATCCCAGTTGAAGGTTACGCCGCGGAGTTTTACGATTTTGTCAAGTGCGGACGAAATGCCGTTGACGTTGGTTTTCAAACGTGAATCGGAAGAACTTGTTAAGGCTCCTGCTAATGTTGCCGTTCCGTCAGAATTAACATAAAATGCGTTGCTGCGTGCATTTTCTGCGGTTCCGTTGCCGACAATAAACAGCGGATACACGATATTTTCACCGCTTTCATTTTTGCTTTTCATTGGATTATTAAACTTTCCGCAGGCAAATTGATAAGGTGCTTGGTTTACTGTTACGTTAAGACCGAAAGCCGAAGCGCATTTGCTTGAAATTACTTTGCATTTGCTTCCGAAGGCTATTGCGCCTTGTGAAGCGGAAACCTCTGATTTTTCGCCGTTTATACCAAATGCAAAACTATGGTCGGTGTTAACGTCTCCGAAAATTGCAACCGCACCGGCAGGCACGTTTTCTACTCCGCCGATTATTTTTTTTGCCGTTGACGGGCTGCCGACAACTATACTTCCGCCTTTCATAAATATTTCATTTTCTTTCAGAAGTACACCTGCCGAATTGTCTTTACTTATTTCAAGGAGAAAATCTTCGTCGATAAATGCGTCTTTATTTGAAGCCTCAGCCTTTACTGGTTCTCTTCCTATTTCAACTTTTTGGTTTGTGTAAATACCTTTTGACCATATTTTCCACATATCGCCTTCGGCTGCGTTTATCCACTTTTTGTTTGTGCCGTCGTATTTGAGAATATGACCGTCGGCAAGGTTTTTATTGATTGCGACATCAGTCAATTCAGAAAGTGCAGTTTTGGTCTCAATAGTGGTGTTGACCCATTTGCTGCCGTCAAAACTTAAAACTTGACCTGCTGTTGCTGAGGTGAGTGCAACGTCGGTCAAAAGCGAAAGTTTGTCTATTGACGGACCTTCTGTCGTGATTGTTTTGGCAATCCATTTGCCTCCGTCAAGTGTTAAAACTTGACCGTCAACTGCATTGTTGACATCTACATCTTTTAAATCCGAAAGTACAGCATCAGTTACTTTTTCTGCGTTTTGAGCCGAAATTGCGGTTTTTGCGGCTAAGGCGTAAGGCACTGCCGAAAATTTGGTTTTGCCTAAATCGTTCATACCGTTAAGAAATTCCGACTTGCCGAAATCCGCTTTTACTTGCAAGTAATAAAAGCCGTTGCTGATGTCAAGCCAAT
>JAEEXW010000033.1 GCA_016287995.1 Bacteroidales bacterium | reverse complement strand
AAATATTTTCAGGATTTTGTTTTTTGCAATTTGTATGTCTGTGGTTTTAGCAGGCTGTTCCACTGAGGAAGACCCGCCGCAAAAGCCGCAGACTACTAATACTAATGCAAAAAACAATAATCAAAATACCAATAAAGACACTGGCGAAGACGACGATGTTAACGGCGTATCACATGACAGAACGCAGGAGCAGGACAAAACAAATACGGATACTACGAAAGTAGCCCCCGTAGTAAATAACGATGACGAGGGTGTTGAACATCTTACAGAGGCTCTCTGTTTTACGGCAAAACAAGCAAACTCTTCTGTAAGATTATTCGGTGTATTGGATCATTTCAATTCGCTTAACATACAATATTCGCTTGACAATAAAACATGGACGGATTATACCGAAAATTCCAAGGTTATAACCCTTGAAAGAGAGGGGGCAAAAGTTTGGTTCAGAGGTAATAATCCGGGCGGATTCAACCAGCAAGGCCGTTATGTAACTTTCAAAGCCGAAGGCAAAATTGCGGCTTCCGGTAATGTTATGAGCCTTATTGATCCGACTTTGCAAACTACGGAAATACCTAACGAATACTGTTTTGCAAGCCTTTTTGAAGGTTGCTCGGCTCTTGTTTCCGCACCTGCTTTGCCGGCTGAAATTTTGAAACCGAACTGCTACAAATTGATGTTTGCAAAATGTACGTCGTTGGAAAAAGCACCCAAAGTACACGCCAAACAATATGCAGACTACGCTTGTTTCGAAATGTTCCAAGACTGCAAGGCTCTTACCAAAGTACCTGATTTTGAAGCCGCAACGCTTGCACCGCATTGTTACAACTCTATGTTTATGGGTTGTACTTCGCTGCAAACCGCTCCCGTACTCAAAGCCAAAACGCTGACAACTGCTTGTTATTCAAATATGTTCAAAAATTGTTCTAGTCTTAACAACATAACTGTATATTTCACCGACTGGAACAACAAAGAATATACGGCGTATTGGGTTCAAGGTGTGGCAGCGACAGGAACTTTTGTGTGTTCAGCGGCTCTCAAAGACGAGCGCGGCAACGCAAATATTCCACAGGGCTGGACATTGGACAACTCCCTAAAAGATGATGAACAGGTGGACGATAACGACAACAAGGATGACGACCCCGAAGTTGTTGACAATACCAATTATCTGTGTTTCACGGCAAAAGAGGCTGGTGTAGAAGTAAAATTTACAAGAACCGTTTCCGTCCAAAACATGGAATACTCTCTTGATAAAATTACATGGCAGGATTACTCAGGTACTGTCAAACTGCAAAACGTCGGTGATAAAGTGTATTTTAGAGGCGACAATCCCAATGGACTGTCATACGAAGACCCAAGCGGCTTGTCAAAAAGTTTTGCATCATTCAAATTTTCTGGCAGAACTGAGGCTTCGGGCAATATTATGAGTCTTGTTGACAAGACCTGTCAATCGACAACAATCCCGTCCAACTATTGTTTTGCATACCTATTTTCCTATAATGAAAACCTTGTTTCCGCACCAGAACTTCCGGCAACTCAGTTGAAAGAAAATTGCTACGAAAGAATGTTCAACAGGTGTTCTGCTTTGACTGTTGCCCCCGAACTTCCGGCAACGAATTTGGAAAGGTATTGTTACTCATGTATGTTTGAAGAATGTACATCTTTGCAGCAAGTTCCTTCTATTAAAGCAAATACAATGGCACTTGGTTCTTGTTTCCAGATGTTTGGCGAATGTACAGCACTAAGAAGTGTGCCGACACTAACAGCAACCAATCTTGCCGAAGATTGTTATACCGCGATGTTTGAAAAATGCACATCGCTTACACAGGTATCTGATTTACCGGCTGTTAATCTTGAAGAAGGCTGTTACAGCAGTATGTTTGATGGTTGTTCGTCTTTGAGGAAAGCACCCAAACTGCCGTCCACAAAACTTGCCAAATCATGTTATTTCAATATGTTCGGCAATTGTACATCTTTGACGGAGGCTCCTGAACTTCCGGCTAAGACTTTGACGGAGGCTTGTTACGAAAAGATGTTCGCCGGATGTACATCTTTGGAAAAAGCACCCGAACTTCCCTCTGAAACCCTTGTGGATGCTTGTTATGAAAAGATGTTTAGCGGATGCAATAAATTGTCATACATTAAAGTAGCATTCAAAGCATGTGATCCTTCATACGGTAAGACATTTGAATGGGTTAAGGATGTTGCATCAAAAGGTTCGTTCTACGGTCCGGCTGATTTTCAAGAGGAATCCAATGGTCCAAGTTACGTTCCCGCAGGTTGGACTATTTACAAAAACGGACAGCAACAGCAGGATATCAACGACACCAACAATTACCTTTGCTTTACGGCGGAGGAATCTGGTTCTACTGTCAAATTTTATTTTACAAGCCTTAATGTAGAATACAGCACCGACAAAAAATCTTGGCAGATTTACCAGAAAGGACAAGAAATAGCGCTCAACTATGGCGAAAAAGTATATTTCCGTGGCAACAATCCCGACGGACTTCATATTTTTTATGACAACGGCATGAGCGGGGCATCGTTTGAAATGACGGGCAAAATTGCCGCCTCTGGCAATGTAATGAGTTTGGTTGACAAGACATGTAAATCCAAAACCATACCTGCAAAAAAATGTTTTAGCGGCTTATTCGAGAACTGTGAAGCCCTCACAAAAGCCCCTGAACTTCCAGCGACTACTTTGACAGAGTATTGTTACGATGAAATGTTTAAAGGCTGTACATCACTGACGGAAGCACCGGAACTCCCTGCAACAAATCTTGCTGAAGGTTGCTATCGTGTTATGTTTTGGCAGTGTTCAAATTTGACCAAAGCCCCTGAACTCAGAGCAACTAATCTTGCGGAATCTTGTTATTTACAGATGTTTTGCAAATGTACGGCACTTAAAAATGCGCCTGAACTTCCCGCTACCAAATTAGCAAAGAGTTGTTATCAAGTAATGTTTTGGGGTTGTACATCACTTACCAATCCTCCAAAACTCAATGCTATGAATCTTGCTGAGGATTGTTACGACGGAATGTTCAGGGAATGTGAATCATTGACCAAGGCTCCCGAACTTCCGGCGACAAAACTGGTTTCCGGTTGTTACTTGGGAATGTTCAAGCGGTGCACTAATTTGTCGTATGTAAAGGTAGGTTTTTCGTCGTTTAACGGCACTGCCGACAATACAAGCGGTTGGCTTAGCGGCGTATCGTCCACGGGTTCGTTCTATGGCCCTGCCAATTTTGAGCGCGAGAATGGTGTAAGTTACGTCCCCGAAGGCTGGACACTCTACAACGACGGCAAAGAGGACAAGCCTGAGGAGGAAGTCAAAAAAATCTCTCTAACGTACACTCTGAGCGACAATTCGTCGGAAATCACTCAGGATGACAACTTTTACGTTAATTTCTCTGCCGATCAATATTCCACGATTCAGGTTTTCGTTAACGACAACATATTAAAATATCAAGATGATACAAAATCATTGAAAGTATATTTACCGACAGAAAATAAAGGTAAATATACCGTTACAGCGTATGCAACTAATGATAAAACCAATTCAAATCATATTGAGTTCAGTTACAATGTTGTCGAAAAAAGTCAAAATAATGACGATGATGATAATTTTGATGATGAAGATGATAATGAAGATGACAACAACGATGATGAAGACGACGAAGAAGATGATTATGATGATGAAGATGACAACAATGACGATAACTATGATGACGAAGAAGATGAAGAAGATGATGATAATTACGATGATGACGAAGAAGAAGACGATGACATTGACTGGGATTAGTAAAACAAAAAACTAAACTTTAAAAAGCACATAAAAAAATGAATAGATTAAATTATTTTTTTATAGCGGTTTTGTTCTTTGCATTTGCTTTTACAATAGCAAGTTGTGAGAAAAAAGAAGATGAACCGCAAAAGAAAACCTCTACCACTAATAATGGGAATGGTACTGGGCAAAATAATAACAATAACTCCGGCGACAGCAATTCTGATGACACCAACGGCGCATCACACAACAGAACTCAGGAAACTGATTTCACTGTGGAAATTCCGACAGAAAAAGACGGCGATATTTCTTCGCCGCTTACAATTGTTGCCCTTGACAACAGCGTTAACATATCTCTGTTTTGTACGGAGGAAATATTGGCCAAACTTGATATTCAATATCAGATTACAAAGCACAGCGGCAGCGCAGGTACAAGAACTGCGTATACAACGGTTTCAACAAACATCGCGCTTTCAAAAGGCGACAAAGTAAGTTTCTACGGAAACAATGCTGCCGGTCTCAACAAACTTGCAAATTATGTGAAGTTTGTTATCGAAGGCAAAGCCGCCGCTTCGGGTAACATCATGAGCCTTATAAAAGGCAGCGGTTTTCAGGATTTGAAGAAAATACCTAACGAATATTGTTTCGCACACCTTTTTGAAGGTTGTTCAACACTTGTTACCGCGCCTATGCTTCCGGCAACGGTTTTGCAACCGAGTTGTTACCGCGATATGTTCGCAAAATGTACGGCTCTGACAACCGCTCCGAAATTCCGCGCTCAAAAACTTGCGGAATACTGCTGCTATGAAATGTTTGACGGTTGTAAAGCGTTGACCTCTGTAAGCAATTTCCCTGATATTGAACTAGCGGAATTTTGTTTTAACACTATGTTTAGAGGTTGTACGGCTTTGACCAAAGCCCCCGTTCTGCCTGCGAAAAAACTCACAAAGGCTTGCTATTCCAATATGTTCAAATCTTGTACTGCATTGGAAAAAGCACCAGAACTTCCTGCTGTTGTTTTGGAAGAGTCTTGTTATGCGAGAATGTTTGATGGCTGCTCAAAACTCAAAAGCATCTCCGTAGGTGCAGTGGATTGGGCTGCTGACAAAAAAGCAACGGAATATTGGACTCTGAATGTCGCTGCTAACGGCGTTTTTACATGTCCGAGCAACTTGAAACAAGAATATGGCACCTCTGCAATTCCCAAAGGCTGGTCTGTATCAACTACCGGCGCAGCCGAAGACCCGCGTCCTGTATTGTCAGAACCTGAATTGTCGAAAACCGGCAGTATAATTTTCGGCGATGACCTTACTCTGACCGTCAGCGCAGACAAAGATTGTGATATTACTGTAACGGTTGATGATAAAACCGTCGGAGAAAGCAAGGGCAACAAAGAATTGAAAGCAAAACTTCCAACAGATGCAGAAGGTAAATTTCATGTTACAATTTCTGCTAAAAAAGGAGACTTGATTGCAGAAAACAAGGAATTTGATTATACCGTTGAAAAATTGCGCTTAACCGTTAATTACGAACTCTCAAATCCGGCATCAAGTATTATGATAGGAGAGGAGTATTCCGCACAACTCTCTACTAATCTTGCCTCAGAGGTTGAGGTTACTATAAACGGAGAAAACGTTGCTGTAAAGAAAACAAGTAATAAACTTTTCAGTATACAACTGCCAAGCAGCGAAAAAGGCAATTACGATGTTGTAATTAGCGCAAAATCAGGCGATTTGACGGCGTCAGAAACCTTCTCTTACTCGGTAGAAATGCCTAAACCTGTCTTGACATACACATTGTCAGGAAGTACACAACTCAATCAGGGCGATATTTGTACGATAAATGTTTCAGCAAACATTGAATGTAATATCAGTGTAAAAGTCAACAACTCCGAAATTGCAACAGCAGACGGCAAAGACAATCTGACAGCAACACTTCCTACGATGTCTGCCGGAACGTATACGGTTGTAATCAGTGGAGACAACGACGGTGCAATGGCTGAGGACCAAACTTTCAGTTATACGGTATCGGCAGTAACACCTGTTTTGACATATTCGCTTGATGCTCCTGAGACAATTTACGAAGGCTGCGATTTGTTCCTTGTAATTAATTCTAATGCTGCCTGCGATATGACAGTAAAAATAGACGATGTTGTTGCTGACAGTAAAAAGGACGCTCCGTCATGGCGTGTAAAACTTCCTACCGCCTCAGAAGGTACTTATACAGTATCGTTTTCAGGTAAAAACGGAAATTTAGTTTCCGAGGAAAACAAATTTACTTACGATGTTATAAAACTTATCGTACCTGAAATTTCGTACTTTGTGAACGGCGAATACAGTGATTATTATGTCGGCGATGAAGTAAAACTCGATGTTGTTTCTTCTGTTGAATGTGATATAGAGATTTATGTTGACAATCAGAAAATTGATAATGCTTCTTCTGTCGAAAAATATAGTACTATTTTGCCGACCAAAAAAGCGGGAACTTATAACGGCGTTATCAAGAGTAGGCTCGGCGGCGTAAAAGGCGAAGATGTAAAATTCTCTTACACCGTCTTGGAGCCTTTTGATGATGGAATTGATTATCTGTGCTTTACGGCAGTGATTGGCGGTTCGACGATACGTTTTAATTTTTCTGGCAGTAGTTCAAGTTCAACATATAATGGAATCCCTAAATTAAATAATCTTGAATACTCATTGGACAAAATGAGATGGAAATCTTATGGAACTTATGCTGCATCGTCAACTTCTAATGGTCTTGTTATTACATTACCGACCACAGGAAGTAAGGTCTATTTTAGAGGTAAAAAAGGCATGAATTTGAATTTTAGCGGATGTTATTTTTCCATGACAGGAAAAATAAATGCCTCAGGTTCTGTAATGTCATTAATTGACGAAAAATGTGAGATGGATATGATACCAACAGATGGTTGTTTTTCTGGATTGTTTAAAAACTGCACAAATTTGTTGACCGCTCCAAAATTACCTGCAACAATTTTGGAAAGGAATTGTTATTCAGATATGTTTTCAGGCTGTTATAGCCTGACAACAGCACCAGAACTTCCAGCAACAGAATTGTATGATGGTTGCTATTCAGGTATGTTTGCTAATTGCAAAAAACTGAAACGCGCTCCTTATTTGCCCGCATCAGATTTAGTTCCGAGTTGTTATTATAATATGTTCAGAGGTTGTTCGGTGCTAAATTATATTTCGGTTAATTTTACCAAATGGGGTAATAATTCAGGTTGGGTTTATGAAGGACAAATGGATAGTGGAACTTTTGTATGCCCGGAAGGATTAGAAGAAAAACATTGTTCTACCACAGGCTCTTTTAGTGGAGCATCTTACATCCCCAACGGTTGGACTGTTCAGCGAAAATAACGGACAAATTGTAATCTAAAAATTAACGGCTACCTTAGAAATTTTGGTAGCCGTTTTTGTTTTTTTATTAAAAAAAGTTAATGGTATTTGTAAGAGATGGAAAAGTATATACATTTGCAATATTCAAAATTGAAGAAAAATGGCATATAAAGCATTAGACATAGCAAAAAAACTTATTAGAATGGCGGATTGGGATACTGCCAATGGCGGCGACAATATGACCAATTTGCGGTTGCAAAAATTGTTGTATTACGAACAGGGGTATCATCTCGCCAAGTTCGATACCCCGTTGTTCGATGAGAGTATTGAAGCATGGATGTACGGTCCCGTTGTTCCGTCTGTATATGATTATTACAAGCAATACGGTTCACAGATATTGCCGGTAGATAATGACGTGATAGACCTTGCCGAAGAAGAGGAAAATTTGTTAGGGGAGGTGTTTGAGGCGTATCGGGAATTTTCGACCATAGGTTTGATGAACAAGACCCATCGGGAATATCCGTGGAAATCGGTCAAAACAAATGGTAGAGGTTCTGTTATTTCCCAAAGTTCTATGAAGGCATACTTCAAAACCCAACTGATTGATGAAGAAGAAAATAATTAAACAACAAACAGTTGAACAGGAATCTATCGGTAAACAGCCTGAAAAAGTTGTTTCCGGATTCTCAAAATTGAAGGCTCTGAGTTATACCGAAGCAAAAAATGATTCTGATTTTTTTATTTGTTTTCTTGACAGACTAAAAAAGATTAGTGATTTGGATTAGAATACAATTATGACATCACAAAGACACGGCTTTGGGAAAGAGTTTATTGAAGTTTCAAGTCTAAAAATCTCTGCACAAAATTTATTGTCGGAAGATGTTAAGAAATTAATGGTTTTACGCTCAAAAGGTGATAATCATCCGTTTCTTGGAATAAGGGAGGGCAATATATTTCAAGTATTATTTATAGAATATCAGTTCGGAGACATATATACGCATTAAAGAAATAAAAAAAACCGCAATTTTGCGGTTTTTTTTATTTTAGTTATTTCGGATTTGACCGTTGCCGTAAATCACCCATTTGTAACTTGTGAGTTCTCTGAGTCCCATAGGACCGCGGGCGTGAAGTTTTTGCGTGCTGATACCGATTTCTGCGCCCATACCGAACTGTGCTCCGTCTGTAAAAGCCGTTGAAGTGTTGTGATAACAGCATGCCGCGTCTACTGACTGCAAAAAATCTGCCGCCGTTTTTTCGTTTTCGGTGATTATCGCCTCCGAATGTTTTGACGAATATTTATAAATGTGTTCCAACGCCTCTTCAAAACTGTCAACCGTTTTAACAGCCATTTTCAGCGACTGAAATTCCATGCCGAAATCCGTTTTTTGCGCCTTGTGCAAAGGTGCTGCGTATTTGTTTTCAAGAGAGAGAAACGCTCTTTCGTCGGCAAAAATTTCGACGTTTTTTTCTGTAAGCGGAGCGCATATTTCCGCCAAATCTTTCAGCCTTGACGAGTGGATTATAAGGCAGTCCAATGCGTTGCAGACACTTACGCGGCGTGTTTTGGCGTTAAAAATTATTTTTTTCGCCTTTTCCACGTCGCCGTCCTTGTCAAAATAAGTGTGAACCACGCCCGCGCCTGTCTCAATGACGGGGACTTTTGCGTTTTGACGGACGCTGTTAATCAGGTTTTTAGACCCGCGGGGAATCAAAACGTCGATGTATCCGACCGCTTCCATAAGTGCGGTTGCAGCCTCACGTCCTGCCGGTAAGAGTTGGATTGTATTTTCGTCAATGCCGAAAGTTTTGAGAACATTCTGCATTATTTTTACCAAAACTTCGTTTGAACAGGCTGCGTCGGAACCGCCTTTCAAAACAGCCGCGTTGCCCGACCTCAGACACAATGAAACTACATCTACCGTAACGTTGGGTCGCGCCTCGTAGATTATGCCGACAACGCCTAACGGAACGCTTACTTTTTTGAGCCTCAGACCGTTGGCGAGTTCTTTTTCTTCTAAAATTTTCCCGTAAGGAGCGGGAAGTTCCGCAACTTTTCTTGTATCGGCCGCGATTGCAAAAACGCGCTCTTTGGTCAGCATCAGACGGTCGTACATCGGGTTTGAGGGGTCTGATTTTGCAAGGTCGCGTTTGTTGGCTTCAAGAATTGCGTCAACGTTTTTTTCCAATTCTAAGGCTATCCCTAAAAGAATTTTTGCGGTTGTCTCCTCTGTCAGTTTTCCTAAAAATCTGGAAGCGTTCCTGACTTTTTCCAATTGTTCTAAAATGTTCATAATCACTGTGTTATTTCAGGATAAATGTATAAATAATCGTAATGGATAAGCGGTTTTGAACGTTTTTCATTTTTGATTTTGTCCTTGTCCGTAGTCGCTTTTCCGAGTCCGATTGTAACGTTGTTTTCGTCTTTTATCAAAAGCAGGTCGTCTTTTTTGAACTCGCCTTCAATTTTCACGATTCCCGGCACTAACAGACTTGCAGCCTTTTCGCGGCTAAGAAGTGCCTGTTTTGCGCCTTCGTTTACAACGACAGTCGCCTTTGTAAAACCGTCGGAATATGCAATCCATTTTTTTACCGCCGGCGAATGTTCTCCTGCGGCAAAATGCGTGCGGACAAAATTTCCGTTGTCTTCATAAAGGTTGGTGATGACATCGGGTTTTGTGCCGTTGGCGATGTAAACGTCGATGCCCGAATCGGCGGTTTTTCTTGCTATTCTGCATTTTGTCAACATTCCGCCCCTTCCGAAATTGGATTTTGAGGTCTGCACGTACTGCGAAATGTTGGTTTTTGACGAAATTTCCCTGATTACGGACGTGCCTTCTTCGCTTGGATTGCCGTTGAAAATGCCGTCAACGTTGCTCAAAATGAACAGTTTTTTGCAGTCCGCCATCGAAGCCATCAGCCCGGAAAGTTCGTCGTTGTCGGTAAACATCAAGCCCGTAACCGATACCGTGTCGTTTTCGTTGACAACGGGCATAACGCCGTTTTCCCAAAGCGTGCTGATACAGTTTTTGATGTTCAGGTAATGCTCCCTTGACGAAAAATCCTGTTTCGTAACGAGTATTTGTCCTATTTTAATTCCTTGAATATCAAAGAGTTTTTTGTAAGTGTCTATGAGTTTTACCTGACCTGTTGACGAGAGCAACTGACGCTGCGCCACGGGGTCGAGACCTTCGTAGTTTTTGACGATGCTTCTTCCCGCCGCCACCGCGCCGGAGGACACGAGAATTATTTTCTCGCCTTTTTTATGCAGCCGCGAAATCTCCCTTACAAGGTCGTTCATACGGCTTTCGTCCAAATGCCCGTCTTGACGGGTCAGAACGTTTGAACCGATTTTTATTGTTATTGACATAATTTTTTTCGTAAAATCCTACGCAAAATTAAAAAAAAATATCGTAATTTTGCGTGTTGTAAACACATTTTTCTTATAATTTTATGGAAACGATAAATTCCCGCACCGAACTTTTGCTCGGAAAGGATACTGTTAAAAAAATTTCCGGACAAAAAGTCATCATTTTCGGGCTCGGCGGAGTCGGCTCGTGGGCAGCGGAAGGGCTTGTAAGGTCAGGTTTTGAACACATAACGCTCGTTGACGCGGACAAAATTTCCGTTACGAACCTCAACCGCCAACTTCCCGCGCTCAACTCCACAATCGGCGAATTTAAGGCGGATGTCCTGAAAAAACGGCTTTCTGACATCAATCCGAAGGCGGAAATCATTGCTGTCAACGGAATTTTTACCAAGGAGACGGCTGAAAGTTTTCATCTTGATGATTTTGACGTGATAATTGACGCGATAGATTCCCTGACAGACAAGGCGGAACTTATTTTAAGGGCTTGTAAAACAGAGGCTTATTTCATCTCGTCAATGGGTGCGGCACTAAAACTCGACCCCTTAAAAATACAGGTTTCCGAGTTTTGGAAGGTCAGCGGCTGCCCGCTTGCAAGGGCGTTAAGGCAGAAATTCAAACGTATGAAAACCTTTCCGGCAAAGAAATTTCAATGCGTTTTTTCCGGCGAACTTTTGGAAAACAAGGAAG
This sequence comes from Bacteroidales bacterium, assembly GCA_016287995.1. Taxonomy (GTDB): domain Bacteria; phylum Bacteroidota; class Bacteroidia; order Bacteroidales; family UBA3824; genus UBA3824. The sequence goes on along the minus strand of JAEEXW010000033.1, from coordinate 2,252 downwards.
TTGACAACAATGAGGAATTGAAATTCAACAAGGCGAAAATCAACGGTTCGATGGTTCATATAACTGCGGTTTTCGGATTTTTTATTGTCGGAGAAGTTGTAAAAAAATTTTGTTTATAATTCAAAAAACTTTTATCTTCGCCTTTGAAAAAAAATTTAGAGAAATATGAACGTTATAAAAATTTCAGCAGATATTTTGGAGTGTGAAAAATCGGAACTTTCAGCCGAAGATTTGAAGTTGGTGGAATCTTCCGAAAATTTCTTGAAAAACGCATACGCTCCATATTCAAAATTTTCCGTTTCGGCGGCAGTTTTGCTTGACAACGGAGTAATCATCAACGGCACAAATCAGGAAAACGCCGCATCGCCTTCGGGGACTTGCGCCGAGAGAACGGCAATCTTTTACGCGAACTCCCAGTACCCGAAAAATAAAATTTTGGCGGTAGCGATTTCTGCGTTTTTTAACGGTGAAATTATCTCCACTCCGATACCTCCGTGCGGGGCGTGCAGACAGGTAATTCTCGAAACCGAAACAAGGTATTCCCACCCTGTAAAACTTATTCTTTCGGCTAAAAATAAGTGCTTGATTATCAATAGTATAAAAGATATTCTTCCGCTTACTTTTACAAGCGACTTTTTATCTTAACTACTTGAAAATCCGTTAGTTATAAATTGTTTTTACCTACCTCAAAGCCGGTGGGGGAGAGGTGGGGGAGGGGTTGTAGGGCTAACTTATTGAAACCCAACTGATAAAAATACGAACTTAAAGTATTACTTTAAATACACGAAAAATGGACTGCGTTGAAAACTATAAAAACATCAAAAAAACATTGCCGGAAAACGTGCTTTTGCTTGCCGTTTCCAAGACCAAGCCGGAAGAAGAAATTATGAAACTTTACGACTTCGGTTGCAGGGATTTCGGCGAAAACAAAGTGCAGGAACTTTCAAAAAAATATGAGGTTTTGCCCAAGGATATTCGCTGGCATCAAATCGGTCATCTTCAAACAAACAAGATAAAATATATCATTCCGTTTGTTTATATGATTCACAGCATTGACAGCATAAAACTTGCCGAAGAGGTCAACAAACAAGCCGCAAAACACGGCCGTGTTGTCAACTGTCTTTTACAAATAAAAGTTGCGGAAGAGGAGACGAAGTTCGGATTTTCCATAAATGAGGTTGCTGACCTTTTCAAAAATAACGCTTTTGCCGCCTTAAAAAACATAAAACTCTGCGGTCTTATGGCAATGGCGACAAATACGGACGACGAAACGGAGATTTTGAAGGAATTTTCTGCGGTTAAAAATCTTTATAACTCACTGAGAGTCAATTGTCAAGTAGGAGAGGAGTTCAAAGAGATTTCCATGGGAATGTCAGGCGATTATCCTCTTGCCGTAAAAGAGGGAAGCACGATTGTAAGGCTCGGTTCAACGATTTTCGGCGAAAGGGATTACTCACAAAAAAACGGGGAAGTGTAAAAACTGCACTTTCCCCGTCAAAAATAAAAAGAATCACGAGTTGATAAAGATTATTTGAGTTTGCTTTTAGTTCTTTCGATACCGGCCTGAGCCGCTGAATCGTTGGGACGCAATCGCAAAGCCAATGAATATTCCTCGTAAGCGTCTTCAAAACCCTCGTCGGCATTTTCGTAAATCACAGCATTGTCCATGTGGGACTTATATGCATTGCTGATTTTTTCATGAAGTTGCTGAATTTTCATCGCAAGTTCCGTGTTGGACGAATCATCTGCGTATGCCTCGCGGTAATACTTCAAGGCGGTCAAATAATTCATCTCGTCATTTTTGCTGACCCAATCGTCTGCCAAGTCAAGTTTTTCAGAAGTTGTAGAAATAACGACTCGTTTAGGAGTGTTGTTTACAACCGCATTGGGTTTCTGCTCCGCTGAATTTTCCTTAGGCTGCTCAATGATTACGCTGTCCTTCGTAGAAAGAAAAGTAACCTCGTTGGTCTCCTTGAAATTCGGAATGTTGTGCAACAATGCAACCAAGCCGAACACAGAGACAAGGAAAATAATTACAAAATTCCTTTTGGCAACACTGTCAGCCCTGAGCGTTTTTATCCTTATATGCGCCTCGTCAACGTGGCAGCCCTTAGGAAACGCCTTCAAGTAGTCGTTATATCTTTCAACGGTATCAGCACCGCAAACCATAGTCCACATATCATTGTCTTTGTTTAAGTTTTGTAACTCAGAAATTTTCAAATTGGCTTTGCTGATATATTTACCGGCAGGAT
>JAEEXW010000458.1 GCA_016287995.1 Bacteroidales bacterium | reverse complement strand
CTCAGAGCAGCGGCGACTACGCCCTCAACAAGGAATACGGTTACTCTCTCCGTCCCAAAGAAGGCTGCGTGGTCTACTTAAAAAACTTACAGGGCAGGGAACTCCCGCCCGTTACGATAGCCCATGAAACGCTCCACCTTTTTGGAGCGACAGACCTTTACGAAAAAACCGGCAAAAACACGGATTACAGTCTTTTTGCAAAGACTTATTTTTCAAACTCGGTCATGCACAGAACGGACAGAAATCTTGAATTTCTCGAACTCGATACTCTCACCGCTTTTTTAACGGGACTTACCAACAGTTACAAAAGTTGGTTTGAATATTTTTTAAAACAATGACATTATTTTTTTGGCGTGATTTTCGCAATGAAAATCAAAAATAAAGCGGAAGTAAAATGAACATCAAAACTATAAAAGCCGGCACGTTCAACCTTATGAATCTGATGCTGCCAAACAGGGAGGCGTTTTCGCTAAAATACACCCCAGAGGAATTCAGACGAAAATCTCAATGGGTGGATTTTATGCTCTCTCAAATGGATGCCGATGTTATCGGTTTTCAGGAATGTTTTCACAAACAGGCTCTTGTAAGCATAACCTCGCAAAACAGCCGTTACAAAAACGCCGAGGTAATAATCGCCGACGAAACAGGCGACTTGCCGAGGGTTGCGCTTTTGTCAAGATACCCGATAGACAACATCGAAATCTTTGACAAGTTTCCGCAAGAGGCAGTGGTTTCCATCAAAACCAAAACCTCTTACGATAAAATTTTTCTGCCCTTTGACACTTTTTCAAGACCCGTTCTCAAAGCGGATATTTACATAAAGCCATTCGGACTGATAACTTTTTTTGTTGTCCACTTAAAGTCAAAACGACCTATTTTTTATGAAGGCGAAGACGAAAACAATCCTATTGATTTGGCAAGGGCTCAGGTAAGGTCATTGATGCTAAGAGCGGCAGAAAGTGCGGCTCTTAGAACCATTTTGATAAAAACACTCAAAAACCAAGACCGCCCCGTTGTCGTATTCGGAGATGTCAACGACACGGGCAACGCCGTTACCACAAGGATAATCTCAGGCGAAGTTCCGCAACACAAACTCCCCGACTGGCAAAAAAGAAACGTTTGGGAAGTTTTGCTCTATCACGTAAAAGACATTCAGGCAAGAAGAAGTTATCAGGACTTTTATTACACGTATATTCACAACGGAATGTACGAAAGTCTTGATCACATTATGGTTTCAGAAGAACTCGTTACCGAAAACCCGCGAAACTTAGGACGTGTAGGAACGGTAAAAGTTTTTAACGACCATCTTATTGACAAAACTTTTTCCAACGAAAAACCAGACAAATGCAAGTCCGACCACGGCGTAGTAGTCTGCACTTTGGAACTCAATATTGAAAAGCACAAAAAGTACAAAAATTAATTTTTTGTTAATAAAAATTTCCGTAACTTTACGGCTTACAAAACAATAAAAAAACTTTTTAGGAAAACCATGAAACGACTTTTGATTATAATATTAGCGCTTGTTTTTCAAAACGCTTTTGCGCAAGAGCAGGCGGGGGAGTTGACTCCCGATATAAATTGGTATATCCACAACATTAAGTCCGACTCGTACCAGATAAAAAACGCTGCCGAACTTGCCGGATTTGCCTCGCTTGTCAACGGCACTTCGGGTTCTTTTTCTGCATACGACTTTTCTGATAAGACTGTGGAACTTGCCGCTGACATAGATTTAGGTTGTTACATAGACTCTACCGGCGCGCTAAAAGGTCCTAAATGGACAGCAATCGGCAAAAGTTATTCAACACGTTTTTCAGGAACTTTTGACGGCAAAGGGTTTTGTATTACAGGAATGATTGTAAAAGCCGAAGAAAACGAAGTTGGCGCACTATTCGGTTATAGTAGCGGAACGATAAAAAATGTTACGATAGCCGGCGGTTTTATCTGCGCCGACTACTACGGAGCAAGTATTTGCAGCCATAACTCCGGCAAAATAGAATACTGTATCAACACAGCCAACATCATCTCCAATAATTACGGCGGCGGTATCTGTGGCAAAAACTACGAAGACGGTATCATCACAAATTGTTTTAACTACGGCTACGTAACTCCGAGAAATTCTTGCGGCGGAATCCTCGGCAGTAATAGTCTTTCAAGAACCGTTGTCTCAAACTGTGTTTACGACATTCAGACCTGCCCTTTAAAAAACGGCTGCGGCACAGTGGAAGTAAAAACAATAAAAGGTCTTACCACAAACCAAATTTTGAATGTTGACGGCTACCTTACCGATCCGAACATAAAAGTAGAAAAAGGCATTTATCCGAGACTTGCCTCCACAGAATTGTCGCCGCTGACACGCGCTGCACTTCTGCCGATAATCTTTGCGGAAAACGAAAACGTCGTTAACTTTATAACTCCGTTAAAACTTCCAAAACAAGAAGGCGTAACTTTTAC
>JAEEXW010000457.1 GCA_016287995.1 Bacteroidales bacterium | reverse complement strand
GTGCCGCTTTTTTCCGGCACAAATTTTATGAGTTGCGACTGTTTGTGTCTGTCGATGAGGATTTTCTGCGTTCCGTCATGCCAGAGAAGAGACAGTTGAAGTTCCCCTGAAATCACTTTTTTGCTTTTGTCGTCGGGCATAAAAAACGCATCATCGGATTTTACTGTCCCGATGATGCATATTTTGTCTTCCTGACTGATATATTTGCTTATTTTGTTGTATTCAACTATCCGTGCGCCGCCGATTTCCTGAACGTTGCCGGAATATCGGTGAGCCATTACGCCGTTAAAACCGATTATCAGCAGCATAATCCCCAGAATCGAACAGAAGACCGATCTATTTCTTTTAGAATATTTCAAGATGCAATGCTGATACCGTTATTGACAGAAACTCTTTCGCTCGGTCTGTAAACGTATGTAACACCGTAACGTGCGGCTTGTTCGCGCTTTCTTTCCGGTGTTTCTTTTGAATAATATTCTTCTACTTCGTTCCAGAGACGGCATATAATCTCATCACATTCGGGGCGCATTTCCGAGACTTTCGTGTTTGCCCTTACCGAAATGCTTTGAAGCATTTTTTGAAAGTTGAGTTTTTCAACAAATTCGTCGTAATAGACTTTTACGACAGCGATTTTGGGGCTTAGAATGGGATTGCCCGTTTTCATAACCCTGTTGTTTTCGCCCGTTATTACTTTCCTTCCCCAGTCAACGACTTCGTTTTCGGTTTTTAAATCCGGCAGACGGCCGTTTTTTTCGTCAATGTCAAAAAATTTGCGTGCCGAGGGTTTTATTTCGCCCCTTATAACCGCAAAATTGAAAACCTGCAAAAAGTGCGAAATGTAGAGTTTTGCCTTTTTGTAAATTGCGGTAAATTCCTTGCTGTTTGAAAACTGTCTTGAATGAGCCTCTTTCTGCATCATTATAGCCTGCTCAAACAGCGGGAGAAACGCCTGAATTTTCAGCAGCGTTCCCTGTTTGAACGCCAGCATGTCCGGCGGATATTTTTTTGCAATATCCAAAGCCTTTTTCAGGGCTTTGATTCTTGCTGTGTCAGTATTTGGTAATCTTCTGTATGGCATAGTATTAAGGTTTTAATGAAAATTTGTAAATTACTTTTTCTTAATAAAATCAAAACAAATGCCGAATTTTGTTTTTTTATGAAAAAAATGTTGTTGTTTATAAAAAAAAAATATAATTTTACGCTGAAAAATTCTAAAAATTAATTATGTTTAACTCAGAAGTTTACAAAGCGCGCCGCAGCAAGTTGGCGCACGAATTGAAATCGGGACTTGTGTTGTTTCCCGGTAATAGCGAATTGCCTTTCAACTATTCAAGCAATTCATTTCCCTTTCGTCAGGACAGTACGTTTTTGTATTTCATAGGCATTGATACTCCGGGACTTTTTGCGGTTTTGGACTGCGAAAGCGGCAACGAATATCTTTTCGGTAACGAGGCTGGTATTGACGATGTAATTTGGACTGGTCAGCAGCCGGGTCTTGAAGAAATGGCTTCTGCCTCAGGTATTTCAAATGTAAAGCCTTTGAACAGTTTGCATGAGTTTGTAAAAGGTTACAAAGGAAAAATCCATTTTATAAACCCGTATTCTGACGGCGTAAAAGTTCTCTTGTCGTCGCTTTTGGACATTCCTGTTGCTCAACTCAAAGAAAAACAGTCGCTTGAACTGATAAAAGCCGCAGCCGGAATGCGCAAAATAAAAGAAGACATCGAAATTCAGGAGATAGAAAAAGCGGTAGACCTTACAAGCGAAATGCACAACATCGTTATGAAATATGCCGGAAGTGCGGAGGAGTATTTCTCTGAGCGGGATGTTGTCGGCAAGATTTACGATTACGCGCTTTCAAAAGGCTATTTCACGAGTTTTCAGCCGATTGTAACCGTTCATGGCGAAATTTTCCATAATTGCGGTTACAAGGAAAACTTAAAACGCGGACGTCTTCTGCTTATTGACGCGGGTATCGAGACCTCTTCGCATTATTGCGGCGACATGACCCGTACAATACCTTTGGGCGGACGTTTTTCAAAACGTCAGAAAGACATTTATGACATTGTCGTAAAGGCAAACTGGGGAATCGTTGACTCTGCAAAGCCGGGCGTTTTGTGGTCTGAACTTCACAAAAGGGCTGCGAGAATCATCACGTCGGGTTTGAAAGACCTTGACATCATGAAGGGCGACACTGACGAAATCGTAGAAAACGGCGCATACGCATTGTTTTTCCCTCACGGTTTGGGACATTTGATGGGTCTTGATGTTCACGATATGGAAAACTACGGCGAAGACAATGTCGGTTATGACGAAAAAATAAAGAGGAGCGAAATTTTCGGACCTTCATACCTGCGTTACGGTCTTGAAATCAAAGAAAATATGGTTTTGACCGACGAGCCGGGCATTTATTTTATTCCTCAGTTGATTGAACTTTGGAAAAAGGAAAACAAGTT
>JAEEXW010000456.1 GCA_016287995.1 Bacteroidales bacterium | reverse complement strand
TGGTAAGATAATAAAAACCGCGCGTTCCCGCCATAAAATTTTTTTCAGGCGAAGAAGCATCGCCGAAAGAGAATTTCCAATCCCCGTTGATTGATATTTTTTCTCTTGTTTGTGCGTAACCGTTTGAAAATCCGCACGAAAGAATAAGCGCAAGTGCTGCGCCGAATATTTTTTTTGTCATAAAGTGTGTAATTTGGTAAAAAATTTGAGCGTAAAATTACAATTTTTTAACGCCAATAACAAGTTTTTGTCAATATTTTTATAAATTTGCAGGCTGAAAACATATAGCATGGACATTTCAATATTATACAGAGGGATAGGAATCGGCTTTTTAGCAGCCTGCCCCATCGGAGCAGTAGCGATTTTATGCGTCCAGAAAACCATCCAAAAAGGTTTTTGGCAGGGTTTTTTGATGGGTGTCGGCTCGGCATTCGGAGACTTTTTTTACGCTGTCGTAACAGGTTTCAGTCTGTCGTTTATTTCTGATTTTTTGGTAAGCCACAGAATCAGTTTAGGAATTTTAGGCGGTATTTTGATGATTTATTTGGGGTGGAATATTTTCCGCAAAAATCCCGTTCAACAATGGAAAGAAAACAAAGCCAGAAACAAACTCGCAAACTCCAAGCGCAAAATCCTCGGCGACTTTGCGGCAAGTTTCGGCTTGACTATTTCCAACCCGCTGACAATCATCGTTTTCGGCGGTCTGTTTACCGCATCGGGCGCAATCAGCAACGAAACGCCGCCCTTGGAAACCGCATTTCTGCTCTCCGGCGTAATTATCGGCGCGGTTTTGTGGTGGGCGTTTTTGGCGTTTGTGGTCAACATTTTCCGCAACAAAATCGGTCCGAGACATATCATGTGGATCAACAAAATCACGGGACTCTGCGTCATGCTTTTCGGAACAAGTGTAATAATAACGGTTGTTTTCTTTAATGACAAACTTTAAAAAAACGGCGTTGTTTTTAGCAGTTTTTTCGCTTGCCGTGTTTATAAGAATGCGGCAAACGGATGTTAAAAACCCGTATTTTCCGACGGAATTAGTTTTTAAAACCGTCAACAACACTCAACTCAAACTCGATGTCTACCGTCCGAAAGACACGTTAACAAAACACAAGACACTGCTGTATTTTCACGGGGGAAGTTGGATTAGCGGCGACAAAATCAAAGTCTTGGAGCGTTACAGAAATTTTGCCGTCAAAACGCTGTTGGACAACCACATCGAAATTATTTCCGCCGATTACCGCCTTATAAGACACGGTAACAGTCTTGAAGACTGTCTCGAAGACTGCATTTCTGCAATAGATTTTTGTTTGGAAAATTCTGACTATCTGATGATTGACACTTCGGATTTCGGACTTTGGGGCTCGTCGGCAGGAGCGCATCTGGCGTTTTTGAGTTATATTTTTTCTGAAAACGACAAAATAAAACTCATCATCGACGATTTTGCGCCGGCGGATATTTACAAAATGTGGAGTGTTGTGCCGGAAGTTTTCAGGAAAGAATTTTCAACCGTTTTTTACAGGTTAAAGGATAAAAACATTGAAAAATTCGACTCTCTGTCAAAAGTTTTTTCGCCGGTAAACTACACCGAAAACCTAAAAAAAATTCCCGTTTTGATTTCTCACGGCACTGATGACAAAATCGTGGACTTTTCGCAGTCGGTTTTGTTAAAAGACTCGTTAAGAGATAATTGTGAATTTTTTAGTTATGAAAATCTCGGACACGGTTTCAAAAATGCGGATTCCTCAGTGATAAAAAATTACGCAAAAAGGTTAATCAATTTTCTTAGAAAATAAAAAAGGCTGACCTTTTTATTCAAAAAGTCAGCCTCACAAAGTACCGAGGAAGAGACTTGAACCCATGACCCCCGGATCCACAATCCGGTGCTCTAACCAACTGAGCTACCTCGGCTCCTTGATTTTTACGGGTGCAAAGGTAAACAAAAAAAACAGTTCGCTCCAAATTTTTAATGAGTTTTTTTTTATTTTTTTTATATCTAAATGATTTTCAATATTTTAAACAAACATTTCTAAAATATTTTGATTTGTGGAATTTTGCTTGTAATTTTGCAGTAAATTTTTAGCAATTTATGAATAAGATTATTCTGATTTTCAGTTTGTTAACTGTTGTTTTAGCGTCGCCGTCATACGCGCAAAAAAACAAGGACAAGGATAAGGACAAAAAAGAATACCCCAAAAAGGTAAAAATTTGGACGTTGGACTCAGACTATTCCATGGAGGAATACAGTCTGGACACCGATACGGCTTTGCATCTGTTTCAGGTCTACGACTATAACGACAAACATTCGATTTCGTACTCCAATTTAGGAAACATGGGTACGCCGTACATTTATAACATATTCGACGACAGAGAGTTAAGAAAAAACAACGACGTATTTTTCTTTGACAGAATCAACGATTTTATCTCCAAACCCGAAGAAACAAAATTCTATCAGGTAAACCACCCGTATACATGGCTTTACTACGC
>JAEEXW010000455.1 GCA_016287995.1 Bacteroidales bacterium | reverse complement strand
TAATTATCCACCAAATCATATTGTTTTGCGCCGTATTGCGTAATCAATTTCCGAAAATACTCCGACGACGAGCCGCGAAATTCATAAATATTTTGGTCGTCGTCGCCAACGACTATAACTCTCAGATTGTCATTGCTTTCCATCAAAGCCTCCACGAGTGCAAACTCGTCGGCGTCCATATCTTGAGCCTCGTCTATTACAAGCACTTTTTTGATGATTTTGCTTGCTTCAACTTCTTGATTTCTAATCATTTCCGTGGCTTTTTTCACCACGTCGCCCGCATCTTCTATTTTGCCGATTTGACCAATCAAATCAAAACAATATGAATGGAAAGTCTTGATTTCCACAAAGTTGGAAGCGTTGCCAATCAAAACCGTCAGTCGCCTTTTGAACTCCAACGCCGCCGCCCTCGAAAATGTCAGCATCAGGAGTTGTTCGTGTTTGACATCCTCCAAAAGCAACAACGAGGCAAGTTTATGAACCAAAACTTTCGTCTTTCCGCTGCCCGGTCCCGCCGCTGCAACAATATGTGGCGATGTGGAATCGTCAATTATTTGCTTTTGAGTAACTGACAGAGTATCAAAAAGTTCGTGATATTTCTTCGATGTTATGTTACGTTCAATCTCCTTTTGTTCGTCGGCAGAAAAATATTTTGAAATAAATTTTTTGTAATCAAGATTAAAATAATCGCTTACGAATTTCAAAGCATCGTTATAGTTTCTTACCATGATATTAGCAAATTTTCCAACAATATGGATTTGCTGAATTTTTTGACGGTAAAATTCGTTCATTTGCTTGTAATCATCTTTTTTGTAACGTTCGCGAGTTTCTTTCAATCTGTTGATATTCAGACCCATATAAAGCACGAGGAAACCACCTTCAAGTTTTAAAGAATTGATTTTAGCAAGAAAAAGCAGTGCGTCTTCTATGTCGTGAATGTCGGGCGTAAACTCCTTCATCAACGAATTATTGTATCTATCCCAAAGTTCAATAATAGAAAAAAGTATAAGATTATCATCTTTTTTAACTGAATTGTTATATTTTTCTATCAGAAAATCAATTATGAATGAAGCAAGCGAAAACATCTTATTCTGTTTTTCTCTCAACAATGCCACCGGAATTTGAGGTTGAATTACAACGCTGTCGGGAGTGTCCTGAATAAGTTTGATGTACGATTTAATTTTCCAAAAAAATAAAATTGTCTTGATATTTTTCACACCGGCCTTTATCTGCAAATTTTCCGCCTCTTCGTTCAACTGTTTGAGATTCAGCGAAATGTCGCCGTCAATAAGTTTGTCCAACAATAGGGAAACAATTTTATTGAACAGTTTCAGAATTTTTGGCGAATCCTTTGGCGAATCGATATACGCCGAAATGTCGCGGTCGTCTTTAAGAATATTTTCTTGACGCATTGTTTGCACGGCATCAATTACATTTTCTTTGGTAATACCCAAAATATCAGCGAGATAATCGATACGCGCTTCTGCATCGTCGTTGCCTGCTTGTGCAATGTATTTGCTTGAAATCAAAGATTTAATGATTCGTTTTGCGTTTGTTTTGCCATTGTCGCTCAGAAACATTGGTGACGAATCTATTTTGCGTTGCGCTTCTTCAAAATTTTTAACAAGTATACTTGTAGCGTAAATTCTTGGCGAATTTTTTCCGCGCTGAATGTAACCAGCATTTTCGAGAGCCTGTAACGCAGTTTTTACACGAGTTTCCACGTCCATAAATTCATGTCCCCAGCCTGCCTCACGTGCAATTTCCAATGCTGACGAGCAGAAACTTTTGCGCTTGCGAGTAAGGCTTTTAACCGCTTTCCAAATCTGGTCGATTTCGGCGTATGAAACTCGTGTTTGGTTGTTGAGTACAAAATGTTTGTCAAGGTCGGTATCGTTGTATAGAACGTAACATTCGGCATCAAGATTTGGGTCTCTACCTGCACGCCCCGCCTCTTGAACGTAGTTTTCGAGTGAATCAGAAATGTCGTAATGAATTACTAATCTGACATTTGACTTGTCAACACCCATACCAAATGCTGATGTTGCCACCATCACTTGAACCTCGTCGCGGATAAAAGCGTCTTGGTTTTTCTGTTTTTCTTTCGATTCCATCTTGCCATTGTATGGAAGTGCAGAAATGCCATCTTTAGAAAGTTTTTCTGATAGCATAAATGTTCGCTTAGTTCTTGAAACATAGACTATTGTAGGACAATTTTTAGTTTCAATCAAATCGCGGAGCGAAAGATATTTTTCGTCGTCGTTTTCCTTAAAAAGTACTTGATAACGTAGATTGGTACGCGATGCAGTTGTGGCGAAAATTTGGAGTTCGCAACCAATTTTTTCTTTGAAATAATCCTTTATGTCGCTGATAACCTTTTGTTTGGCGGTGGCGGTGAAACACGATACTGGAATTTCGCGGATTCCCTTTCTACGTGCTAACTCTCTGATATAGTCGCCGATATAAAGATAATCAACCCTGAAATCCTG
>JAEEXW010000454.1 GCA_016287995.1 Bacteroidales bacterium | reverse complement strand
CTATTCCGGGCAGACAAGCGGTTTGAATACCGAAAAAATTAACCCAAATGGCACGTTTTAAGTTAGGAGTGTTTTGGTCGCCTGCCATACAAAAACCTGTCGGTTGTTTTTCTCTCATTCCGAAAGCGAAACGGGTTTTTTCAATCGGGCAAAAATGTGTACCCCGCTGTTCTCTGCATTTAACGGTAAAATTGCTGATATACTGATTTTTCATCGGTTTGAATATAGCCGCAAATCTGTGTTTGTGTTCATATTTTACCGTTTGAGTGGTCCATTCCCAATTTCCGTGATGACCCATTGCAACAATCATTGATTTGCCCTGAGCGTATAATTTTTCGGGAATTGATAAATCGTCGTAAACCAATCTTTTGCGGAGTTTTTCAGCCGGATAAGTGTAACCTTTCAAACTTTCGGCCATCAAATCTACCATGTATGAATAGTATTTTTTCTTGATTTCGTCCCTTTCAGCTTTGGATTTTTCGGGAAAACACATTTCGAGGTTTTTGTCAACAACTTTCACTCTGTAACGAAAAACCCTGAACATCAAAAACGCAATAATATCCGACCAAAAATAAAGTACGCACCAAGGCGTTATTCTAAAACCGAAAATCGCCACCCTATAAAAAAGGTAGCAGACGTATTGGAAAAATTTCTTCATTTAGTGTATTCTTTATATAACTGTTTGATAATCAAGTATAAATCGTAGTCGTTACGACGTAGGATAAAATCTCTGTCAAGTTTGAAATGGAGCATAAATTTTTCTGCCTCCTCTATGCTCATGCCCGTAATGTCTGCGACGATTTTTGAATTATATTTTTCTGCCGCCTCGTTGTCTAAGGCGGTTTGACGTTTATCTTCGTTGACTTTTGCTATGGATTTTTGACGTTTGCGGTCTCCGCCAAAAGGTATTCCGATACCGTTTGCCGCTTGTGAAATTTGTTTTAACTCGTTGAGATTGATAAGGTTGGATTTCCAAGTTTCGATTTGGTCAACGTATTCAGGCTCTTCTTCGGGGGCTATTTGCGACCATTCGTATACAAAGGCTTTCCAACGCTCGGCGTAGACAGAAATCACTTCGTGTTCAAAAGTTTTTGGCTGTAAAATAATGATTCCGATGTCAGCGTGCGAGGATTGTTCTTCTTTTTCGTCCATTAGAAGACTTTGAAGCGTAAAGCCCGCAGTCTCAAACCCCAAACACGAAATTTTTATCGTGTCTTTTTTCATCATCAGAAGTCTGAAAACACCTTCTTGATTGCTTATGCACGCTGTTCTTTTTTTGATGTTAACGACATGGGCAAATTGAACAGGACTTCCCGAAGTATCGCAAAGTCTGCCTGTTACCGAATAAATTTTGTCCTGTGCGCTGCATAATACCGCCGCTGAAAGGAAAAAAATGAATGTCGTAAAAAATTTTATGTTCATTAAGTCTTACGCTAAAATTTTCAGCAAAGTTAGAAATTAGAAATTTCTGGCAAAATTTTTTTATGATTGTTTAACAAAAAAGTTCAGTGTTTTAAAAAAAACAATAAAAAATTTTCTGTTTACGAAAAGTTTTTATTAACTTTGTAATCGCAAATTTTCATTAAAAGGAATGAACATGTTAAAAGACGACGAAAATAAGCATTATGATACTTACCGTCTGACCTTTCAGGCGGGCGTTCCGGACGAGGACGAAGCGGACGAAGACGATGATGATGACGATTATGATTCCAAAAACGAAAAACAGAATCAAAACGGCAGCACCGAAACCCCGGTTCTCGATAATTTCGGTACAGACCTTACCAAAATGGCGTCGGAAAACAAACTTGACCCTGTTGTAGGCCGTTCAAAAGAGATTGAAAGGCTTGTGCAGATACTCTCGCGCCGAAAGAAAAACAATCCGGTTTTAATCGGCGAACCCGGTGTAGGAAAATCTGCTATCGCCGAGGGACTTGCCTTAAAAATAGTTCAGCACAAAGTTTCAAGGGTTCTTGACAACAAAAGGGTGGTTTCGCTTGACCTTGCCTCTATTGTCGCCGGCACAAAATACAGGGGACAGTTTGAGGAAAGAATGAAATCTATTCTCTCGGAGTTGACAAGAAACCGCGATATAATTCTTTTTATTGACGAAATTCACACTTTAGTTGGAGCAGGTGGCGCCGAAGGAGCAATTGATGCATCAAATATTTTTAAACCAGCTTTAGCAAGAAATAAAGTCCGTGTTATTGGTGCTACTACTTTAGAGGAATATAAGAAGTTTATTGAACATGATCATGCTTTAGAACGTAGATTCCAGAAAGTTATTGTTGAAGCTCCAACATCAGAAGAGACAATCAACATTTTAAAAAACATCAAAAAAATATATTGTAATTATCATCATGTTGATATTTCTGATGATATGATTGAAAAATTAGTTACTTTGACTGATAAATACATTTTTGATCGTAATGAACCAGATGCTTCTATAGATGTTTTAGATGAAGTTCTAGCAAATGTTTCAATAAGAGAGACTATTAATAG
>JAEEXW010000032.1 GCA_016287995.1 Bacteroidales bacterium | reverse complement strand
CGGCGACCTCGTGGAATCAATGATTAAACGAAACACGGGTGTTAAAGATTCAGGAAAAATACTTCCCGGACACGGCGGCATTTTGGACAGGTTCGACAGTACTTTTCTTGCCGTACCGCCGGTTTGGTTGTACATAGTTTCAATAACTTATTAAAAAAGAAAATAAAATGATAAACAAAGAAGGTTATGCAACGATTGCGATAGTGGTGTTGGCGTTGGCGGTTATCAACATTTTGTATATCCGCTATTTCGCTGATTATAAATGGCCGGGATATATTCTGCAAGCCGGAAGTGTTTTCCTGTTGTTTTTGGTTTTGCAGTTTTTCAGAAATCCTGACAGAAAAATCGTTGAAAACGAATATGTTTTCCTCTCTCCCGCCGACGGTGAAATTGTCGCAATAGAAGAGGTTCAGGAAGACGAATATTTCAAGGACAAAAGGCTTCAAGTCTCAATATTTATGTCGGTGTGGAACGTCCACTCAAACCGCTGGCCGGTAACGGGAAAGGTTACGTATTTCAAATATCACGAAGGCAAATACCTTTTGGCGGCTCACCCGAAATCTTCAAGCGAAAACGAACACACTTCGATAACCGTTCAGGACAAAAACGGCGTTGAGGTTATGTTCCGTCAAATCGCGGGCTTTGTGGCACGCAGAATCGTGGCGCACGTAAAAGAGGGCGACTCCACAAAACAGGGTCAGGAGTTCGGCTTTATAAAATTCGGTTCAAGGGTAGACATATTTTTCCCGCTTGACACCAAAGTACGTGTCAAATTAGGGGACAAAGTTTACGGCGGCTTGAACATCATCGCCGATATGCCAAAAAACAATAATTAGAAGATTACAAAATAATATAACAGTAACGGGCGAAAAATTTTTCGCCCGTTTAATTTTTTAAAATTTACCCGAAAGTGTCATTTTTGACCCCTAAAAATTTACCCAAAAGAGTAATTTTTTTTCGATTTTTTTTATATATAAAACCGAAAATTATTTGCGAATAATGTCAAAAAATTATTTCCACTTAAAACCTTTAAAAAAATACATAAACACCGCCCCGAAAACATAATAAGGATAAACCAAAGCCAAAAGAAAAATATCCGAAAATTTTTGCGGGCGGTTGTAATATTTTGAGGGAATTTTTACGGACAAAAAGTCAACAAAAAACTTTGAAAAAAATGCCGCAACCAAAAGCCAAAAATCCGTAATTTCAAAAGCAGACAACACCGTCAAAACTATAATGTCAATATTCGCAAAAAACACCACTGCCGCAAAAAACAGCGTAAAAACCCTTCTGTAACCGCCTGTCTTGCTCACCCATCTCGACCGCTGATTGAAAAGTTCTTTCATTGTTTCAACGCCGAAAGTTTCAACCGCCGAGGCAGGAAGTTTTGAGTAAACGATTTTTTTATTCATTTTTTGAGCCGTCTCCAGCATAAACATATCGTCGCCGGAAGAATAGGCAGCGTTAAGCCCTAAAATGTTATTTTTGAAAAATTCAGTCTTATAACCGATATTTCCGCCGTTAGACATCACCGGCTGCCCCAAAACACACGTCCCGGCAGTTATGGTTATAAACGAAAAACCTTCCGCCTGCCAAAGCCGCTGAAAACATTTTCCAGAATCGGGAGCAGTTATTACCACCGGCGAGAGAAGCATATCCGCATTTTTACTTTTCATAGTTGAGACAAGTGTTTTCAGCCAGTCTTTTTCGGGAAAACAATCCGCATCGGTCAAAAAAACATATTCGCCGTTGCAAAATTCTATGCCGTATTTCAACGCGGATTTTTTGCCCGAAAAAGGATTTTTTTTAAGGACAAGATTTTTTAAGCCGAAATTTAAGGCTTTTTCAAAAGTAGAATCCGAAGAATTGTCGTCAATCAAAACCAAATTAAAATTTTTAAAACTCTGTTTTGCGATACAACATAAAAATTTTTCGATATTTTTTTCTTCGTTTTTTGCGGCTACAAGAACAGAAATTTTTATGTCAAAATCCTTAGTTTCAGAGGTTTTGCAGCGAGAGAAAAAAACGCCGCAAACCTAAGCAAGCAGAAATTAAACCACTGAAACCGACACAAAAAAAATCATCATTCCAAAAATTTGAATTTACAACTTATAGGATAATGGTCTGACAAGTTTTCGGTATGCGTGCGAAAACGTTTACTCTTCAACTTGTCGGAATGAAGAATATAATCTATTCTGAAAGTCAAGAACTTAACCCTCATCGTGCCGCCAAAACCCGTTCCTGATTCGCAAAAAGCGTCCCTGAAACTGCGCTTTATATGCCAATAACAATACGAAACGGGCGGCTCGTTGAAATCTCCGCACAAAATCACGGGATACGGCGATAAAGACACAATGGAATCTATCATAACCGCTTGTTTTACTCTGATTTGATACGCCGAAGACATTTTGGAAAAAATATTGCCCCAGCCTAAAATCTTTTCTTGATTGTTTTTGTCCTTTATTTTGTCAATAAATTCATAATCATCATAACCAAGTTTTATGGATTTTAGATGAAAGTTGAAAATTCTGACTTTTTTGCCGTAAATCTCTGCGTCAACGCTCATACCGATAAGGTTGCCCGTAAAATCAAAAAGCGGCTGTTTATCAGAGAGTTGGTATTTTGAAAAAATTATATATCCCTTGTCGGTTTTGTGTTGCAAGTCAGTAGAATCATAATCCCTTATAACGTATGGTGTTTGAAGAATTTCACTTATCAAATCAGCATTAGTAACGCTGTCTTTGGAATTGTTGTAAAACTCCTGAAAACACACAATTTCGGGACTTTCGTATTTTAGAAATTCAAAAATTTTATTCTTTGTGCCGCCTTTGCTGTCAATCCAGTTATAGCGGTCTAACAGTCTGACATTAAAGGACATAAAACTAAACGACGAATCCTCTTTTGAATAATCGTCAACATAGTTTACGGGATTAAGCATAACGGTAAGGTCTATCATTTTGTATCCCGCCGCCAATGTCGCAATCAGCAAAAGCGCAGTCCATTTTTTTGTAAAAATAAGCAACAAGGCGTACAAAACGTCTACAACCAAAATATACGGGAAAGCCATTCCCGCCAAAGCAGGAATTATTGTATATTCTGACGGGTTAATCCAAACCGAACAATACGAAAATACCGTTGCCGCTACCAAAAGAAGCGTAAGCGTAAGATTCAGTTTTTTGAGCAACGACAATAATTTTTCGAATATATTTTTCCCTTTTTTTACCTCCATTATTGTTCAAAAACAAATTTCGGAATCTCAACAAACTCTTTGTTTTTGTCAAAAACGAAATCAAGATAAGTGATTTTTTTGCCCTGAGCCAAAAACTGTTTTTCGTAATACGTTTTGATAGATAAAGCCGTAGCGTCCAAACAGTTAGAAGCGTACAAATCGTCAGTGTGAAGTCTCGGGTCCACGTTGTTGGCTTTTAAAAGTTCCAACGTGTAAAATTGCATCAAGCGGCTGTCAGTTTTGAGTCTTATCAACGCTCCATTTTTAAGAATCCGACGGTAAAGATTCAAGAAATACGCACTCGTAAGTCTTTTATTCTGTTTTTTGGGCTGAGGGTCGGGAAACGTTATCCAAACTTCCGAAACTTCGTCTTCGGCAAAAAAATTGTCAATCATATCAATACGCGTACGCAAAAAGCCGACGTTTTTAAAACCCTGCTCCAAAGCGGCTTTTGCTCCCGTATAAATTCTTGCGCCCTTGATGTCAACACCAATGAAATTTTTTTCAGGCGTAACGGAGCCCAAACCTACTGTGTATTCACCCTTACCGCAACCGAGTTCAAGGGTCAAAGGATTGGAATTAGAAAAAAAATTTTCTGCCCAAAGGCCTTTCAATCCAAAATGTTCGTCCTTTATATCATCAGGCTGAATAACATTTTCAAATTCAGCCATTTGCGCGAATTTTTCAAGTTTATTTTTAGACATATCTTCTCTGTTTAACGTTTTTCTACGGTTAATCCTATTTCCTTGACAAAAGGCAGTTGTTCAAGCCGCATACCGTGCTGAATATAAAAAGTATAAACGCCTTTTTCGGGAAATTTTATGTTTTCCTTAAAAGTAAATTCGTAATCCTCCAACTCTCCGAAACGCATTTTGGCATTAGAGAGCGAATTGCCTTTGTCATCATAAAGCATACACTCCAAAGTATCGGCTGCGGCTTTTTTTGAAGGTGTTTCTGTTCTCAAAAACAAGTACAAATTGCTAAACTGATAAAAATCCACCGTCCTAAGTTCCACTTTTATATCGTAAAAAGGATTAATATCTTCAACAGAGACTTCAAATTTAGCGATATTGTTCATATCCCAAGTCATGTCGGGAATATCAACCATTTCGCTGTAAATTCTACCGCTGTTGCACGATAGTGCCAACAATGCCGCTGCTAAAACCGGAAAAAACTTTTTCATAACCGTATAAAATTTTTCTCCGCAAAGGTAATGTTATAAACTCAAACCGCCAAAAAAAACCAACAAAAATTGCCGCAGACATTGCGGATTTTTACGCTTGTCTACGGCAAAATATAAAAAAAATACAAATATTTTTTAGTTTTGGAAAAGCGGAGTTGACAAATATCTGTCGCCCGAATCAGGAAGAAGCACAACAATGTTTTTACCTTTGTTTTCGGGTCTTTGAGCCAAAACCGATGCTGCTTTAAGAGCCGCACCCGAAGAAATGCCAACCAAAATGCCCTCGCTGACAGCAAACTGTCTGCCCTCTTTGAAAGCATCTTCATTTTCAACGGGGATAACCTCGTCATAAATCTTTGTGTTCAAAGTTTCAGGAACAAAACCTGCACCGATACCTTGAATTTTGTGTGCGCCTGCCGTACCTTTCGACAAAACGGGTGAAGTAGCGGGTTCTACGGCAACTACTTTTACATTCGGGTTTTGAGATTTCAAATACTCTCCGACACCTGTCAAAGTACCTCCCGTACCTACTCCTGCAACAAAAATATCAACTTTGCCGTCAGTTTGATCCCAAATTTCAGGTCCCGTTGTTGCCTTGTGAATTGCGGGGTTAGCGGGGTTAACAAATTGACCGAGAATAATAGAGCCTTCTATTTCTTTGTTGAGTTCATCGGCCTTTGCGATTGCGCCTTTCATACCTTTTGCACCTTCGGTGAGAACGATTTGTGCGCCATAGGCTTTAAGAAGTGTCCTACGCTCAACGCTCATCGTATCAGGAAGCGTTAAAATAGCCTTATAACCTTTTGCAGCGGCAACGGCAGCAAGTCCGATACCAGTGTTTCCTGAGGTTGGCTCAATAATAGTTGCGCCCGGTTTCAAAAGGCCTTTCTTTTCTGCGTCTTCAATCATTGCAAGCGCAATTCTGTCTTTTACCGAACCTGAAAGATTAAGATATTCAAGTTTTCCATAAATAACGGCATCTTTTATGCCCGCTTTTGCTGAATATTTATTAAGTTTCAAAAGCGGCGTTTTGCCGATTAATTCCAATGCACTTTCTAAAATTTTACTCATTTTGTATATGGTTTTTAGTTAAACTTCATAATTTTAATGCAAAGATAAAACTTTTGGAATTATCAACCAATCAAAAATGAAATTTTGCATTTTTTTTCTAAAACACAACGTTATCGCAGGAAAAAAATTCCCCGCAAACCGTTTAATTCTGCGGGGTGAAGAAAAAATTATTTTATAAATCCTTTTGCTATATTAACGATATTCAAAACATCGCCGAGATTTGTTTTTTGATCGGAAGAAAGGTTTGACGAATTAGAGCCGTTAAGCATATTCGTAATCGTTCCTGCCCTTGAAGTCAATTGTCCGAGCAAATCGCCGAGACCGCCCGAAGACTGTTGCTGACTTTGTTGCTGTTGAGAGCCGCCGCCAAGAAGTCCGCCTAACGCGCCAGACGATATTGCGCTACCGAGAATTGAGCCGAGTGCAGAACCCGTTGAAGATTGTTGCTGCTGTTGCTGCTGATTAGAGCCGCCGCCTAAAAGCCCGCCTAACGCGCCCGAAGCCACTACACCGCCCAAAATAGAACCTAATGCAGAGCCGCCCGAAGATTGCTGTCCCGATTTAGAGCCGCCCAAAAGACCGCCCGCTATCTGAGCCAAACTCGAAAGGTCAATACCCGAAGACTTCACCGAAGTTGAAGGATTTTTGATAACAAGGTCTGCCAAAGAGAGTACTTGTTTAATAATTGCTTGAATATCCATGTTGTTATTAAATTATAGGTTAAAAAATTTTTGCTAAAAATAACGCAATAATTTTTTATCCGCAAATTTTTTTACATTTTTTTCCTAAGAATTATTAATGCAGGACAAAAATGCGCACACTGATACTCCTGCCGTTTCTGTCCTAAGTCTTGTCTCTCCGAGTGTTACGGCTTTGAAACCCGACTTTAACGCCAAAACGATTTCTTGCTCAGAAAAATCACCTTCCGGCCCGATTAATGTAATTGAACGTTCCGCTTTTTTGACAACATTCCCGAAAAAAACTCTTTCCATACCGCTTTCACAATGTGCAATCATCTTTACGGCATTGTCTTTTCCGGCAAGAGCCATAAAATCCTCAAACGGAGTCAGCGCATTTAATTTAGGCATAACAGTGTTGCCGCTTTGTTTTATGGCGGAAACGAGGATTTTTTCTATGCGGTCTAATTTTAGGACTTTTCTTTCGCTGTGCTGACAAATTAGCGGCGTTATCTCGTCAACCCCAAACTCCACAGCCTTTTCTACAAACCATTCAAAACGGTCGATGTTTTTTGTCGGCGCAATTCCGATATGGTTGTAATACTGACGAAGATAAACGCCCTCAAATACCTCCGTTATCACCGCTGAAACATTATCTTTATGACAATCAGAGAGTTGTGCCGTATACATTTTGCCTTTTCCGTCAATAACGGTGATAAAGTCAGAGGATTTCAGTCTCAAAACCCTGCTGCAATGCGCCGCCTCGTCAGCACTTAAATATATAAGTGTGCCGGCGGTTGCGTTTGCAGCCTCCGGCACGTAAAAAATATGAAGATTTTCTTTCATTTTCTATTCGTCAATAAAATCCGGTTCTTCTTCCTCCTCGGCTTTTGTCGGTTGCTGAGGTTTGTTTTCTTCAATCTCGGATTGCGGTTTTTCTTCGCCGCCTTGATTTTCTGACTCTATGTTCTTTTCAAAATCGTCCAAAACATTTTCGTCTTCTGTAATAGGTGTTTCATTCTTAAAGGTTCGTAAAAACTTGATTTTAGCCTCATCATTAGCAACAAGATACTGATAATCAACACCTTTAAGTTTAAAAGTACGGTCTTTTTCTTTCATATTGACAATCTTATCGTTGAACTCAGAATCCGAAGACAAACAATACAACATACCCATATTATAATTGAAGTAATACCATTTTCCTTTTTCCGGTTCAAGGTAAACTGTTATTTGGTCGCCTTTTTTCTTATTGGAAATAATTTCGACCTTGCCTTCCATAAACCGATTAATTGCCCTGTCGCCAATATACGCAACACCTATTCTTCCAAGCGAACGGTACGAATGTGAAATTGTGTCATACTTCAAAGTCAAATGCGTAAAGACGAAAGTCTTTGAAAGTGAAGCAGGAATTTTAGAAAGTTCACCCGTAGAGGTGTAATCTCTCATTATTCGCGTTAAAGTATCTCGGCCGCAGAGCATATTGAGTTTTCGTTGAACGATACTGTCGGACAAATCTACCGGCAACAAATCCTCTACATCCAAAATATCGTCAGCCATCATTCTCACCAAATCTTGCTTTATAACAAAATTGAATGTAGAAAGCACATCAAGCGAAACCGTATTCAAAACCCTGTTATCGGTTATAAAACCCTTCAAAACTACCTGCAACGGGTCAATATTGATATTAGGATTAATTGCACCTTCTCCTATTATATTACAATCCCTTTGCAAAAATGCCACATAATTTTCGTTAACAAAAGGATCCGCCAACCTTTTAGGCGGTGCTACCTCGTAAAGATTTTTATTAACTAAATAGTCCAAACCACGATTTGCTGTAAGAACGGCTGAATCCGTAGCATTATGTTTTTTACCCATGAAGACTGAATAAAGTTCTTTTGAATCCTCGTTATAGAAGAATCCTGTGTAAAGACGGTTTTTAGCCGTATCCATCACACGCTCTGAAATCGGGAACACAATATGGTCGGGGTCAAGGGTACCTTCAAACTTAAACGGCATAACCGTTGTGTCGCAATTCTGACGGATATATGCAAAACCGTTGAACTTTATACCCTTGGTCAAACCCATAAAAGAATATTTTCCTGAAAAAGCATATTGCTTGGAAAGCATAAAGTTTTCTTCCGAGAGAATAGAACCGATACCAAAAGAGACTCTCGTCTTAGGTGCAGAAGCTGCCGTATCAAGTTTTATCAATCTTACTTCCAAAGAGTCAAGATTGAGATACGAAACATCTTTTGACTCGTTGATGTACTCATACTGACCGCCTTTGGCTTTAAAATAATACTTATCGCGGATTTTAACCGAAGTATTGAGTATTTTATGATACAAAGAATCAAAATTTGCAGTTATAAGGGCATTTTCAAATTTATCAATATCACCACCCCGGTTGATGTTAATTATGCCAGAGGGGTCGATTTTTGAATCTACAATATGAATGATACCCGGCTCATAAACACAAATCACACCTTTTGAGTTCTCGTATGAGGAAGACTGCGCCGGAAACATCAAAGTATCCTTATTAGCCACAAGCGTTACTCCCGACAACAAAGGTTTCATTGAAGCATTTTGGTTTGCAGTTTTAAGTTTTTGCAACTCACTTTCCGTATTAACAATCATCTTTTTGTCATAATGCCTCAAATCTTTTCCGAACTCAAACGAATATTTTGCAAGGTCATATCTAAAAAAGTCAACTTCCTGTTTGTATTTATGCTGCGGGAAATAAACAAACTTAGCAGAATCGTTACATGAAACAAACTGCGCATATTTTGCATCTATATCATACCTCGCATTATAACGGTCGGTATAAAAATGCCCCGTACTATCGCCAGGGTGGTTTTCGTCGAAATTACACAAAACAGCACTATCAGCATTAAAAGACACATTTTTCAACAAATAATAATCAGAAAACAGACCGTCGCCGTTGAAAAGCATTTCGCCTTGCGCCACCATTTTATTAGGTGTTAAATCCAATTTGCCGTTAAAAGCAATAGTTTTGTCATAAAGTTTCAACGTCGTATCCTTAGTTACGGAAGAGAAAATATCATCATGAGGTTTCCAGAAAATTTCCGCTGTATCGGAATATACATTTGGATATTCTGCCTTTACAGCCTTTACCTGACCGATTTCAGAAGATTTTACGCCTTTTATGTCAATACTAAAACAACCACCGTAAACAGAATCAGGGAAGAAAATAAATTGTTTCGATTTTGACACAGAGGTCAAGTAACGAATTTCACCGTTTCCGTTAAGACCTTTCGCATTAAGGGTTACAAGCGAGTGAAAAACGCCTTTACCATGAAACAAATCCATACCTTCTTTTGGAGTTTCACGCACAAAACCGAGCGAATAATCGGGCTGAACGGTAAGTGTTGCTTTCAAAACAGGGAAAATACCGGAAACAAATTCTCCGTTTGCTTTTACACCGTTAAGTTGCATATAGTTAAGACTATCCAATTTAAAAGGATAAACTGTCATGTGAAATTTGTCCCTATCATAATCCTTTGAAACCAACTTATCGTAATATACATAAGAGGTGTCGGTAGTAGTCAAAACCGGATAAAAATTATCCGGCGTTGTCATTTTCTTGTTGTAACCGGATTTGTTATTAGGACGGTCAATATTGATAACACCAACGATGTTTTCAAGCACCGAACGCACGGAATCTACTTTTACTTTTTTGCCGTCAGGAGTTTTGCCAAGTGTCAAGATAGCCATTGAATCGGCTTTATGAATATCTATAAGAAATTTATTAAAGTCAAAATCAAAATCTTTTCCGTAAAAATCAACTAAGCCCGCTTGAACTTTTCCCCGAAAATCTACAAAAAGGTCTTTTGAAACAACCATCGCACTATCCGGCAAAATTCTCACCCTGCGCCTTTGCGAAAGGTCAACTTTTTCTACATTATGAATTGTAAGTTTGTTGTCATTAAGATTAAGTTCTGCATTAATACAATTTCTGCCTCCCTCCGACTTCATTGAAACAACAGAATAATCCCTCTCACCAAGACTCATGCTTATCCAATCATACATTTTTTGATTGAACCTATATATAGTTTTGGTTTTAATATCATAACCAATAAATTCTTCATAAGCAAGTTTTAACAACATCTGATGTACTTGTGTTTCTGAAAGCGCAGTACCGGTAGTTGTCATAATAAATTTTTGAAGACTTTTCATCGAATATGCCTCAACATTGCCTTTAAGTTCTTCTGCCCAATATTTTTTCAACAAAACCAATGGGTGAATCGTTGACCTGCCTTGCATTTCATTATACTCAGCAGGCGAAAAATATTCTGTGGACTGAAAAAGCGCATAATCAACCGGAGCAGCAGGTCTTGTTGCAAAAAACAACATCGTATCCCCACGCATCCATTCTATCTGATTGACATCAATAAAAAGTTTGTGATAATAATCGGTATATTTTGCAACTTCCAAGCCAGAGGTAGATTTAAAAAGCACCAATTCTTCCGTATCGGCATTATATTTAAGTTTTACACCGGGATGTATAATCACCGTATCGGCGATATAAATCGTTATCCGCGCGGATTTACTTTCAAGTTTGTCCAATCCAAAAACCACACCCGAAGTAGCAGCATCAATAAAAGGTTTTCCGTCGCGCTTAAAAATAAGATGGGAAAGTTCGGTAGTATCATTCAACGAGGCTCCAAAAAATATGACTCCGTTTTGTGCATAACCTCCTCTATAATCAACGCCTTCGATAAGATTGGGAATTTTTAGATCTGCACTGCTACTTATAAATTTCGGATAACGTGCCTTTTCGCCCGTTCCTGACAAAACAACTTTGTCTTCAAGTGAACCTTTGATAGCAGTTTTAAAGTATTTTGTGTTATAAAAAAGTATGTTACTGGCTTCATAATGGTCGCCTCTGGTTTCAATAGTGTAATCTGAAAGTTCGGCATAAATACTATCGGGCGAAAGGTTTGCCCTGCGCCAATCCACTTTACCTTTTTTACCTTTCCACACGTGGTTTATAGCGTCATAAATACCTGATGTTGAATAAATAACAAGCGTAGAATCGTCTCTTTCGCGACATCTTAGATCCGTACCGTCACAAGTAACGGTTATAATACCGTCATCCTTGTCTTTAAAAAGAAAATTCATCTTGTAGTTGGAAGACGAAAGGTACCAATTTTTGTTACCAATCATTTCCAAACTATTATAAATCAAAAGATTATAAGTAAAGACAATAACTTCGTTAATTCTTGAAACAGAAACATTCTGTTGCCCCATCATCTTAAACATATAATCATGCCAAGACGTAAAATCAGAGGCTCTGTTTTTATCCCAAAAAGCACCGATTGTTTTAACAAGATTTACCATATAGGGCGTAGGATTAGCCCGTTTTTTGACGTAAAGGTTCATCAATGCGGCAATTTTTTCCAACTGCTCGTTAGGAAAAACACCGCGCAAAATTTTGTCAGTAAACTTTTTGACCTCTTCCTTGTTTTCGGGGGTTTTAGCGGCAATATAATTTTCAACCTGCTTAGACATCTCGGCTGTCGCCGTAAAAACATCCTCCTTCTGCTGAGCAAAAACCGCCGCAGAAAAAAATATCAAAACAAAGGATAAAAAGATATGTTTCAAGAATTTCATAGTTGATTGTTGTTTAAATTAAACAAAAAAACGGAAAACACGGTCAACACGTCAAAGGTTTTTCGTGTTTTTCGTGTTTTCCGTCTGACAATAAATTAATTAACGAGCGTCAATGATTTTACCGAAATCCTCTGCTTTCAAAGCAGCACCGCCGATAAGTCCGCCGTCAACGTCTTTTTTAGCAAAAATTTCAGCAGCGTTAGAAGGTTTGCAACTTCCACCGTAGAGAATTGTGGTGTCCTCTGCAACCTGTGCGCCGAAATTAGCGGCTACTTCCTTACGGATAAACTCATGGATTTCCTGTGCCTGTTCGGGAGTAGCGGTAAGACCCGTTCCGATAGCCCAAACCGGTTCGTAAGCGATAACGATTTTTGCAAACTCTTCTTTCGTCAAAGTGAAAACCGTGTCAACGAGTTGCGCTTTGATAACGTTGAAATAGAGATTTGCGCCTGCTTCTCTTTGGTCTTTTGTTTCGCCGACACAGAAAATAACGTCCAAACCTTCTTCCAAAGCGAGTTTGATTTTCTTCAAAAGAATTTCAGAGTTCTCTTTGAAATATTGTCTGCGCTCAGAGTGTCCGAGGATAACTGCTTTTACGCCGAGACCTTTAAGCATTGAAGCCGAAACTTCGCCGGTATAAGCACCGTTTTTGGTTGCGGCGCAATCTTGTGCGGCAAGAATTACTTTGTTAGCGTCAATAACACCTGCTACCGGTGCCAAATGCGTAAAAGGCGGAGCAATTACGATTTGTTTTCCAGCCGGAAGGTTTTTCTGCTGTGCGTATGCACTAACTTTTTTTGCGAGTTCAACACCCTCTGCAACCGAAGTATTCATCTTCCAGTTGCCTGCTACTATTAATTTTCTCATTTTTAATTTGTGTATGTTTTAAAAATTAAAATTTTTATTGTTTCAATTCAAAATTTATCTTGTCCAACTCCTTGAAATACAATTCTTTCTCGTTGACTTCCTGTTCGATAGTCTCCATAGTAAGTTTGCTCATATCATAATCACCAGCAACAATTGAAAGCGATTCCTTATCGGTAGCCGCTTCAAGTTTCTTACTGTGGCTTTCAAGTTTGTTCATCATTTTTTCATGCTGCTTCAAGGCTTTCATCTTGTCTTTTAAGACGATGTATTCTTGCTCTTGTTTTTCAAAAACTCCGATTCTCTCCTTGTAGCCGGAAATTTTCTGCTCGTAATCCTTAACGATGGAGTCGCATTTTTCCATTGTTTCAAACGAGAGGTTCGGAGAAAATTTTTCACGGATTTCCGTATAATTATCCAATAGCGTATCTTTTGAATAATTAGCATTAACTTTCTCAAATTCAGGCTTATAAGTGGTAAAAATAGCATCATTGCTCCACGCTGTAAGCCTACGGATTTCGCTTTCGGCCTTAAATTTATTCTGTCTTGCAGCAGAAATTGCCTGATTGATTTTCATTTCGACTGATTTGTTAGTATTGTCAGAAACAGAAGGAATTTCTGAGCCGCCACCCGCTTCAATGAGTTTTTTAACAAAAAACGTTACTACCAAACCAAAAACACCAATAACAGTCAAAAGACCACCCAAAAAGAGATTGCCCAAAAACGCAAATTCAACTACGCCTGTACAAGCAATCAATCCGCATATAATATAAAAAATTTTTGACATAGTTCTTTGAATTTTAAGATACGCAAAAGTAATAATATTTTTGATTATTTAACTTCAATTTTCAAAATTTTTTTTGTTCCGCCGCCCACTTTGAACAAAGACGAGGCTCTCATGCCGATAATCCACAGGATTTTTCCCTGACACTTCAACAATCTGACGTTTTGTTTGTCGCTGACAGTCAGTTTGTTGTCAACAAAAAAGTCGCTTAACTTCTTTTTGAAGTTTCCGCCGAAAGGTACAAAAAAATCCCATAAATGCCAAGGCGAAATTTCCAACGGAAAAACAAGTATGACCAAA
>JAEEXW010000453.1 GCA_016287995.1 Bacteroidales bacterium | reverse complement strand
AAATCGTATCTTTGATACGCAACGCAACGCAACGCAACGCAACGCAACGCAACGCAACGCAACGCAACGCAACGCAACGCAACGCAACGCAACGGTATCTTTATACCTTGATATAGACACTTTACATATATTTGATGATATACGAATCCCTTGTGGACGGAATTTCTAAATTCTGTCTGCAAGGGATTTTTGTTTTTATTCATCGTGGGTAGTTTATTACCGGGGGTGGTTTATTACCGTGGGTGATGTATTACCGGGGGTTCACACCCCCGTCTATTATGTATCACCCCTCCGGGGTTTTGGCTACCGAATCCCTTCGGAAACCAAGTCCTGAAAGGACGACACATAATAGACGGGGTGTGTAAACCCCCGGCCGAAAGGACAATTAATATATTTTTTAATTTTAATTTTTTTTACAAAATGAACAAGAAAAACGTGGAAGTCGTAACTGACGTAACGACAAAAAAGAAATACGTCAAACCCGATTTTGAAGTAATCGAGTTGAACATGGAAGCCCCACTACTCAGCGCAAGTGGTCCTAACCCTGGTGCAGCAGCAAGCGGACTCAGCAACGGCTGGTCAGATTAATGTTTAACAATTAAAAATCATTTTAAGGAAATGAAAAGGAAATTTTTATTTGTTCCGATGTTTGCAGCCTTGTTGGTTGCTTCATCATGCAGCAAGGATGATAGTTCAGAAAAACAAAACGAGGAACCGCAACCTGTAACGGTTCAAGTTCAGAAAACTTATCCGATAACAATAAAAGCGACCAAAAAATCGTCAATTTCCAAAATCAGTTTGGGCGACAGTCGTTCAAATGGTTATGAAGAAGTTTTTGACGGAACAGACGAACTTGTTTTGTCTTGGGGTGAAGGCGAAAATGCAGAGACTGTATCTCTCGCATTGACGGACGGCGACGGAACTTCTGAGGCGACGTTCAGCGGCAATATTCCAGTAAGTGCAGACGGAAAAACAATTACCGCTTATATCGGTGAGCCTATTACAGAGGCAAAAACAAAAACTTCTTACGCAAGTTTGGCTGAGGCTGTAAATGCTTGCAGTTATTTGGTTTCAAATACTTCTTTTGAGTACACCGCCGGTGCGGATATTCCCTCAATAACACTTGATGAGCAAAATGCTTTTATTGAGATAACGATGTCTACGATGCAGCACACTTTGTCTTTCTGTGGTAATGATTACACGCTAAATGGAGAAGGTAAAGTATGGGTTGCTGTTGCTGGCGGAACAAATGTATACGCAAACTTTTTTGATAGCAGAGAGGTAACAAAAGGCACGATTAACACCATCAACCGTGCTGGGTTGGTTGACCTCGGCATTTCAGACGGTATTTTGTGGGCAGATGCTAATGTAAGCGGAGCACATTCAGACTATACCGATAATGGTAATTCCTATTATGCTTTTGCCAATGCAGGTAGCGACATTACAAGTCCCTTATCGCTTCCCACTGGCGGATCTTATGGTTCTGGTGATTTCTATAATCTTTATTCTCAATGCAAGTGGGTATGGACTGGTAATGGCTACAATGTTTTCAAGAAAAAAACGACAGATACTTATGATGCCTTAACCGACCCGCATATTTTCTTTCCGTATGCTGGTTACGTAAACGGAACAACAGTGAACGAAGGTGGCTGTTATTGGTCGTCTTCAAGTGCCGAAGATGGCACTGGCTACGCTCTGTGTTTCGCTGAAAGTGGCGTAAGTGCATGGGATCATTGGTCCGGAAGCTTATATACAATTCGTGCGGTTCGTCGTAAGTCATTATAGCCGAAACCGAAACTAAAAAATATCAGGACACTTCAAATCATTTTGAGGTGTCCTGTTTTTGTTTTTTGTAAAAATTTTTCTATTTTTGCCGTCAAACTTTAATTATGTCGAAATATCTTGACCCGAAAGCGGATTTAACGTTCAAGTTTGATTTATTGATTTTTTCCCCCTGAATTATTACTTTTTCTCCGTTTTTCAATGTCGTCGCAAAAAGAAAAATATTGCCGCCGTCTTTGATTTTGAGTTTCTTTTTCAAGATGTCGGCTTTTTCTGGAAAATTTCTGACCGCAAGGTTGGCTGTTTTTATTTCCCGAAAATCTTTTGCAGAACCGCATTTTACAATCTTGAAACGCCGTCCTGGAAAATCGCAAATATCTATCTCTGAGATATATAGATGACTTGACGGGTGTAATTTCTTTACTTTAAAATCTTTCGTCAAAACTTTGAAAGCCCCCGATTTCATCACGGCAACATTCGGCTCAAACAGAAATTTACCGTCTAAATTTTTGCCGTCATAAAATTCCGCCTCAAAATTTCGCTCATTAGACATGTAAAACTCAAATTCTTGATTGTCGTTTACCGTAAAAATTTTCGGCTCGCTTGAAAAACCTTTTTCTAAAACTATCAAACATTCTTTGCACTCGTTTAATGTCGCTACAAAGTGAATTTCTTTAACGTTGTGAAGTTTGGAAAGACAATCTTTTAGGTCAATCATCGGTGAAAGTTTT
>JAEEXW010000452.1 GCA_016287995.1 Bacteroidales bacterium | reverse complement strand
ACAAGGCTTTGTACTTGTTTGTCAGCGGTTTAACGCGTAATTTCCCGCCCGAAAAAGCCCTGACATCGTTTAAACGGTAAGCCGCCGAAACCTCAAAACCTTTGAAAATATCATACGCCGCATCTGCCTGAAATGTATGCGAATACGATTTTTCTTCCGATGATTTTATGACAATTTCTCTCGGCGAAATGTCAAAATCCGCCAACGCCTGCGACTGAAATGTCGTATAATAATATTCAGCGTTGATTTTCAGACGCTTATTGCCAAGAGGAATTTTCCACGACATAGTTGAACCCATATTCCACGCGCTCTCCTGCGAAAGGTTTTCTATAATTATTTTCCGTCCTGACGATAACAGAAAATGGTTTTCTGCCAATGCGTGCGGACTTCTGTAACCTTTTCCAGCCGAAATTCCAAGCGAAAAAACTTCCGACGGTTTCATTTTGAAATGAAATCTCGGCGTTACAAACGTGTTGAAAATGTTGCTGTTATCGGCTCTTAGTCCCGCCATAAAAATGATTTTGTCGTGATAATTGAACGTGTATTGTGCATAAACTCCGCTGACAGTCTCTTTTTCGTCTACGTTTTCAAGGTTGTAATCTTGATTCATTTTGTCGGCGTTGAGGCTAAAACCCGTTGACAGATTGTGCATTGGCGAAAAATCGGTTTCAAAAATAAGTTGTGTGTAAAGATTTTTTTCTTTGTTGTCGTAAATCTTATGTCCGAACTCCGAATTTAAGTTATGCATTGTGGCTGAGGTAATTAGCGCAATGTTTGTGCCGTGCGACGGGTCTATCACAAAAGCATTTTTCATATACGCACCATAACGGCGTGTCTTCATCGAAATCTTATAAAGGTCGACATTTTCTTGCGTTTTCAATTGTCCGCTTTCTCGTTTTTCGTCCAAAACCGACAGTCCGCCGTGGAAAATATACCGCCCTTTATGATAATGCCAGCGGTTGTGAAAATTCACCTGAGAAACATCGGGTTTGTCGTAAAAATTGTCGCCGTTGTCGTCCATTTTGATAAAGGATTTTTCGTAGTGTGCTAAAATTTCGCTGCTTAAATGCTCTGAAAAATGCTTGTTAGCATCAGCGTTAACCTCCATTTTGCCTTCCGAGTTGCCGTAAACATTCAGCCCTACGCCTTCTGCGTCATCGGGTTTGAGATATTCCACATCTATCTGACCTGTAATGCTTTCGTAACCGTTTTTGACCGACGAAGCACCTTTTGAAACTTGGATACCTTTGAGCCATGCACCCGGCACATAACCGAGAGCATACGGCGAAGCGGTAAGGCGGAAATCAGGAATGTTTTCCGCTAACATTTGAACGTATAAACCACTCAGTCCCAAGAGTTTAATCTGTTTTGCGCCAGTTGCAGCGTCAGAATAACTAACATCAACAGACGGATTGGTCGTGAAACTTTCGCCAAGGTTGCAGCATGCCGCTTTGAAAAGTTCTGCCTGATTGATTTTTAAGCCGTTTAACGCGCCGCCAATTTCAGAAGTTCCGTGTCTGCGCTCTGAAACTACAACTTCGCTAACGTCCTGAGAATTATCTTTTAAAACAACTTTAACCATTTGGTTTTCAGATATTTTGCTAATATCTACGGTGTCCGTTTGAAAGCCAAGAAACGAAATTGCCAAAAGTGTTTTGTTTGATATTTTTTCTATCTTGAATTTGCCGTTTATATCGGTTGTAACACCTGTGGAAGTGCCTAACCAATAGACATTTGCACCTAAAAGTGCTTCTCCGTTTTTGTCTGTTACTATTCCAGAAACGGAATTTTGAGCCTTAACGCCCAAAGCAGCGAACATACACAATGCCGCTGCAAAAAATATTTTTATATTCATAACAAATTGATTTTCTTTTAGTTAAAATAATATTAGCAGGCGAGCCGCCTGCACTCCAATTCTAAAAGAAAAATCAAATTCTGAAAACTTCGATAAGAGCCAAAAAGTTTTTCGGCGGGGGATTTTGTCGGTTTTTAACGTGAAAATGTTGGTTGACAACTTTTGACGTTTTGAAATTCCAAAATTCAGTGGTCAAAACCGCTGTTATCGCCATTGAAAAGTCAAAACTCTGAAAATCAGGGTTTTTGTCAGGAGAAAATTTTACAAAATCGGTTTCCATACAATCGTGAGCCGGATTGCAAGAAAAATTGTCGTTTACCGTTACGAGAATGGAAAGAATTTTGAAATTACCTGAATGATTGCATTTTATAATATTGACACCCGCCCCGATGGTCAGCATGAACACCGAGAACGCCACGGCAAACAATATGTTAGCAATCTTTTTCATGTTGCAAAGATAAAAATTTTTGGTTGAAACTATAAAATAAAATTAATTAAAAATTCAGTATCAATTTTTCTCCTTATTAATAACGATATAATTTAAATTTTTGAATTCCCCATTGACCATCAGGAATCCGTACATGCCGCCCCTGATGTGTTTCGTCGCCGTTTAGATAACGCAATATAGTTTTTCCGTCTTCCGTCTAAATTTCTTTCAC
>JAEEXW010000451.1 GCA_016287995.1 Bacteroidales bacterium | reverse complement strand
TGGTTTGTCGGCGAAATTATAATTATAATGCTCGGAATTTTGGGCATGAACATAAGAAAAATTTTCGACAAAGAAAAACAACGTCCGCTATTTGTTATCAGCGAAAAAATTAACTGTTAAAAAAAATATGGAACAACCGAAAATTATTTTCGTAATGCCCGCGTATAACGAGGAGGAAAACATCAAAAACGTTGTTTCCGACTGGTATCCCGTTGTTGAAAAATACGGAATGAACCTCATCGTGGCAAACGACGGCAGCAAAGACTCCACATACAGCATTTTACGCGAACTAAAAAAACAATTTCCGCTATTAATACCGATTGACAAACCGAACTCAGGACACGGTGCAACTCTCTCATATTTATATGATTACGCAATTAATAACGGTGCAGATTATATTTTTCAAACCGACAGCGACGGACAAACTCTGCCGCAGGATTTCGGGCAAATGTATGACAAAATCCGCGACTACGATTTTATAATCGGAAATAGAAAACAACGTCAGGACGGTTTTTCAAGAGTTGTTGTAACAAAGGTTTTGAAAGCGGTTTTAAGAATAATTTTCGGGGTAAAAGTCCCTGACGCAAACACGCCTTTCAGACTGATGCAAACCGAAAGGCTGAAAGAAGTCTTAAAATATATTCCGAAAGATTTTTTTCTGACAAACGTCGCAATCTCCGCCGTTGCCGTAAAAAAAAGCGAAAAAATTACTTTTATGCCGATAACATTCAGGACAAGACAAGGCGGAATAAATTCAATCAACATAAAAAAAATTATCAAAATCGGCATAAAAGCCTTAAAAGAGTTATCCAATATCAACAAAAAAGTTAACAATGAAACCGATTTATAAAATCACTACGGCAATAATCGTTTTGATTCTTGCGACAGTCGCTTTTAAGAATTTTTCCAATCCTTTTTTTTGGTACGACGAGTCGGGACAATTCTTCATTTCAAAAGGTCTGAACCATTACAGCGAACCGTTTGCAATACCGCAAGGATTCGGTCAAGTGTTGGAAAACAACAGAAATTTCAATCTTGATCCGGGAGGATTTTCCTTTCTCTTGTATTTTTGGTCAATGGTAAGCAATTCCGCCGGATTTTTAAGAGTGTTGCCGTTTCTGTTTTTTTGCGGTTTTGCTGTCTTTGCCTACAAAATTGTACTAAACGAAACCAAAGACAAAACAATATCCACAGTTTTGACTTCGGTGCTTACGGTTTCGTTTTTTATTTTATCAACTATGCTAAGAGCGTATTCCGCTGAAATTTGCGGAGTTGCGGCATGCACATATTTAGTTTTGACCCTAAAAAACAACCAAACGCCAAAACGTCTGATTATTTACGGACTATCAACCGCATTTTTCTGCTGGACAAGATATGATTTTATAGTTTTTGCATTCGTGGCAACACTATATATTATATACAAGTTGTTCAAAAGCAACGATGTTAAAACATTTATGACAAAAAGCGCGTGTTTCAGTCTGCCGGTATTAATTTCAGTAATCGGCACATATTTGGTAACAATGCGCTTTCAAAATCCGTATGCCGGAAATATCGGTTATTCTACATATATCAGCACAACGCCGTCTGTCTTGTATACAAGTCCTTTATTATTAGCGTTTTACGTGATTTCAGGATATGCCGTTTACAAAAAAACAAAAGAAAAAACAGTACCGGATTTGGTAGTGCTGAGTTTTTCGGTTATGAGTTTGTACGTTGTGCTGTCGGCTTTAAATATGTTTCCGATTGACGTTATGCGGACAACTTCGGCAACGGTTTTGATTCATACGGTCTTAATGACGGAATTTATAAAAACGGTGAAAGGAAAATTTATTCTTCCGATAGGAATTTTATCCGCTGTGTATGCCGTAGTTTTATTTGCCGTTCTTAATTTCTTTTCATTTTTTGACCTTTTGGGCATAACACAAATGAGAGAACTGATGGCTTTTAAAGAAACAAACAAAACCGACAAAGTTTTCGTTTCTTTTTATGAAAACCCCGATGTAAGGTACGTTTTTGAATACGGAAAGTATAAGGACAGACAAAAAGAATACGGATACCCTGAAAAATTTTATTTTCAGACAGGCCCCGTTCATTCTTTTTTGGCGGAAGACAAAAAAGTGATAAAAGCCGAAGAAATTGAGTGCGACACATATCTTTTGATGCCGGCGTTGTTTTCTTTGGGCGTTGGCACTGACGGCAAACCCAATCTCAATATTTTTGACAACATTTCAAGAACAATTGAATGTTTTGACAAAATTGAGGGTTATGATTTTTTATTTAAGAAAAAATGAAATATGACGTTTTGATAGTCGGAGCGGGACTTTTCGGCTGCGTGTTTGCTTACTTGACAAATAAGGCGGGCAAAAAGTGCTTGGTCATCGACAAACGAAAACATACTGGCGGCAATGTTTATTGCGAAAACGTGTGCGGTATCAACGTTCACAAATATGGCGCACATATTTTCCACACCCCGGACAAGCGAATTTGGGATTTTGTAAATTCGTTTGTCCAATTCAACCGCTATACCAACAGCCCGTTAGC
>JAEEXW010000031.1 GCA_016287995.1 Bacteroidales bacterium | reverse complement strand
CAAATCATAGAAAAATTCGAGTACAAAAAATGTAATAAAATCCGCAGTTACCACCCGAAACTTAAACCTTCTGAAACCTCCATCAACGAGGCTGCAACCCTCTTGAACAATGCACAACGACCGCTTATGGTTGTCGGACACGGAGTTTTACTCTCAGGTTGTCAAAACGAGGTAAAAGAACTCGCCGAAAAACTCAATATGCCCGTTGCAAGCACTTTGCTCGGACTGTCGAGCATAGAAAACGAAAATCCGCTTTTTGCCGGAATGGTGGGGCTTCACGGAAATTATGCCGCTAATATGATGACAAACCGTTGCGACGTGTTGCTCGCTGTCGGTATGAGGTTTTCTGACCGCGTTATCGGCAATCCAGAAAAATACGCAAATCAGGCTGCGGTAATTCACATCGAAATCGACCCGTCCGAAGTCGGAAAAATAATTTCACCGGCTGTCGGAATCGTCTCTGATGCAAAGTCGGCTTTACAAAAAATACTACCGCTCATACGAAAATCTTCACACATTTCGTGGCTGAACCAAATGAAAGAGTTTCAAGCAAAAGAAAACGAAACCGTCATAGGCGAAAACCTTTCAAAACTCCGCATGGGCAAAGCCGTAAGGGTGGTCAGCGAGAAAAAAACGGGAAGTACGGCTGTCGTGGCAGATGTAGGACAAAATCAAATGGCTTCGGCACGGTATTTTAATTTTCAAGAAGGCGACTCGATTATAACTTCCGGCGGTCTCGGAACGATGGGTTTTGCGCTTCCAGCCTCTATCGGCGCGGCGTATACGAAAAAGTTTCAAAACGTGGTCTGCATTATGGGCGACGGCGGTTTTCAGATGACAATCGAGGAACTCGGTACAATTATGCAGTACAAACTGCCCGTCAAGATTCTCCTTTTGAACAACAATTATCTCGGAATGATACGTCAACTTCAAGACTTGTATTACAATTCGCACTATTATTTCGGCGAAATGCAGAATCCCGATTTCGTGAAAATAGTTGATGCTTACGGAATCAAGGCAGAAAAAGTTGATAGTTTGGAGGCTTTGGATCCGGCTGTTAAGAGAATGATGGACTATAACGGCGCGTATTTTTTGGAAGTCCGCGTGGAAAAACAAGAAAACATTTACCCCGTGATTCCAGCGGGAAAAGCCGTTGATGAAATGTTACTGACCCCTAACAATTAAAAAAAATGAACCGTAAATATACTTTATTGATATATACAGAAAACCATGTCGGACTTTTGAACAGGATTTCGATTATTTTTACAAGACACAAAGTAAACATCGAATCCCTTAACACTTCACCGTCAATGGAGGAAGGCGTTCACTCTTTTGTCATAACGATAAACACTTCGCTTGCACAAGCCGAACATTTGCGCAAGGCAATAGAAAAACAGGTTGAAGTTTTAAAAGCCTTTTTGTACGAAGAAAAGCAGGTGATTCCTATGGAAGTTGCGCTTTTTAAGATTTCGACTTCGGGCTTGAAAAGCGGCAATGCGTTAGAAAAATTAATACGCGAGTCTTCTGCACGAATTATAACCGTAGAGCCTGAATTTTTGGTAATCGAAAAGACTGGTACTCAGTCTGACATAAAAGACTTTTTGACACAACTCTCTGATTTTGATGTCCGTGAGTTTATTCAGTCGGGGCGCGTTATCGTAACACGTCCGATGGGAAAACTCAAAGATTATCTCTTAGAATTGGAAAGACAAGAAGAGGAATAGGTGAAAAAGCCTATTTACTACCTTTTTTTCGCGAAAAACGACTTCAATAAATCGGCATATTCGTCTTCCAAAACGCCAGAGACAACTTTTGTCTTGGGGTGAAGAAGTGAAAGATTTTGGCTTAAAACGCAGTTTTCAAATTTTTGAAAGCCGCGTTTTATGTCTTTTGCACCGTAAACAATCCGCCCGATTTGAGCCCAAGACAGCGCACCGGCACACATAACGCAAGGTTCAAGTGTTACATAAAGCGTTGCCTGAGGCAGATATTTTCCGCCTTGGGAACTCGCTATGGTCAAAGCCTGCATTTCGGCGTGTGAGGTTACGTCGTTTAAACGCTCGGTCATATTATGCGCACGGGCTACGATTTTGCCGTTAACCACAATTACCGCGCCGACCGGAATTTCGTCTTCGTCAAAGGCTTTTAACGCTTCGTCCAAAGCCGCCTTCATAAATTTTTCGTCGTCTGTCATATTTTTTAAGCATTATTTTGATTATTCTCCAACAAAAACAGCCAAAACGGTAAAACTTGAATTTCACCGTAATTGTCTTTTATAGAACCTGTTTCTTCAAGCGTTACAATTATGCGGCGTTTACAGTCAAAACTTTTCGCAATTTTTTCAAGACCATGAACCTCGCGTTGCTTGGTTTCTTCGCTGTCAAAAAGCCTGTAACAAACCTGAACCGCCAAACCGTTATCAGGAACATAAAAATCAACTTCACAATCAGTATTATAAAAATATACGTGGTCGTTGTCCCTATCATGACCGTAACGACAGAAAAGAGAAAGCGCAACTAAATTTTCCAACAGCATAGGATCTTTATCTATCAAGAAAAGCCGCAAAATACCGTTATCAATAAAATAATATTTACAATTGCTCTCCTTTTCTGAAAGACAAGCGGCATAATTTTTTAACCGTAACAAAAGCCATGCGTCTTCGCAATATTCCACATATTTAATTATTGTTGCAAGACTGATTTTACCGCCAGTACCAGACAAAATATTGGCTATACGATTGTAAGACAAAGGACGGCAAACCGATTCCGC
This sequence comes from Bacteroidales bacterium, assembly GCA_016287995.1. Taxonomy (GTDB): domain Bacteria; phylum Bacteroidota; class Bacteroidia; order Bacteroidales; family UBA3824; genus UBA3824. The sequence goes on along the minus strand of JAEEXW010000031.1, from coordinate 11,148 downwards.
AATTTTTTTTACCATGATTTTTATGCCGGCAACATTTGAAATAGCATTGCGTTGTATTATATCGCCTAAATATATTTTTTGATAAACGGAACTCAAATAATCCCGCGTAACTTTCAAGGCAACAGAGGCCGGCAAACCACCATTTCTAAGATAATTCAATGCGGCGCGTACAACCTCAGAACGACTTTCCGTGCCAAGAAGCGCAGTTTCGTTATAATTGATTTTCAAGGCGTTCAAATACTCCTGAAAATTGTAAGGATAAATTTCGCGGATTATAAAACGCCCGCCCAAAGTTGTAGCAACTTCACCCGAAAGCATTTTTGAATTGCTTCCCGTTATAAAAATCGTATAGTTGGAATCCGCCATACGACGCACAAATTTTTCCCAATGCCCAATGTTTTGAATTTCATCAAGAAAAAGCATAGGACGCTTGCCGTAAAGTTCGCTATGAGCCTCCAACAAAAGATTAAAATCATCAGTCCGAAAATCTGTCAACCGCTCGTCCTCAAAATTAATATAAAGAATTTCGCTTTCCGGCGTACCGTTTTTTAGTAGCCGCTGTATCTTGTTGTAAAGCATATACGACTTGCCTGCCCGTCTCACTCCAACGAGAACAAAGCAGTTAAAACTGTCTAAATCAATTTTACGCGGCAAAACATTATAGTTTTTTACCTCGGAAATATTATCGACAATTATCCGTTTTAGCGTAGTTTTATCCATTTTTGTTTAATCAATTAAACAGAAAACACCATTTTTTATTTAATTGATTAAACAAAAATGGCTCTTTTTTATTTAACCAATTAAACAACTTTGCAAAAATAATCATTTTTTTTATTTCCCGCAACAAAAATATTTTTTCTGACAACGTTTAATTCTAAAAAAATTTGTAACTTTGCATGCAGAAAATTTTTGTTAAAACATACAGTAAAAAATGTACAGAACACATAACTGCGGCGAATTACGCGCCTCAGACATAAACAAAACAGTTACCCTTTGCGGTTGGGTGCAGAGGGTCAGAAACCTCGGCGGAATGACTTTCGTCGATTTGAGAGACCGTTACGGAATCACGCAATTAGTCTTCAACATGGAAAACAATGCTGCACTTTGCGAGGCGGCAAGAAAACTCGGAAGAGAGTTTGTCGTTCAGGCAACAGGTAACGTTACCGAGCGTTCAAGCAAGAACAAAGAGATTCCGACCGGCGACATCGAAATCATCGTCAGCACACTTAACATCTTGAACAAGAGCGAAATACCGCCTTTCACAATAGAAGACAACACCGACGGCGGCGAAGACCTCTTAATGAAATACCGCTATCTCGACATCCGCCGCAGACCGATTATAAAAGGTCTTCAACTCAGAAACAAAATGTCGTTTGAAGTGCGCCGCTACTTGGACGGCTTGAACTTCATGGAAGTTGAGACGCCGATGCTTATAAAGTCAACTCCCGAAGGCGCAAGAGATTATGTTGTGCCGTCAAGGATTCACCACGGCGAATTTTACGCGCTTCCGCAGAGCCCGCAACAATACAAACAACTCTTGATGGTTGCCGGAATCGACCGCTACTATCAGATTGTTAAATGTTTCAGAGACGAGGATTTACGCGCTGACCGTCAGCCCGAATTTACGCAAATCGACTGCGAAATGTCGTTTGTGGAGCAGGAAGATATTTTGCAGATTTTTGAAGGTCTGGCTAAACACCTTTTCAAAACCGTCAGAGGCGTTGAAATGAACTATCAGTTCCCGCGCATGGTTTGGAAAGACGCTATGGAGCAATACGGTTCGGACAAACCGGACATCCGTTTCGGAATGAAGATTCACAACATCACCGACAAAGTTAAAAATCACGGTTTCAAGGTGTTTGAAGATGCGGAATACGTCTGCGCGATTGCAGTGGGCGGCTGTGCAAATTATTCAAGAAAACAACTTGACGAAATTACTGAATGGGTAAAACGTCCGCAGGTCGGCGCAAAAGGTCTCGTTTACATCAAATACAACGAAGACAACACAATAAAATCTTCGGTTGACAAATTCTATTCTCCCGAAGAACTCACCGAAATTGCAAAAGCATCAGGGGCAGGTACGGGCGATTTGGTTTTAATCCTTTGCGGCAAAAAACTTCCCGTCTTGAATCAAATGGGCGTTCTCCGTATTGAAATGGGTAACCGTTTGGGTCTGAGGGACAAAGACACGTTTGCTCCGCTTTGGGTCATCGACTTTCCGCTCTTTGAATGGGACGAGGCAACACAGCGTTTTTACGCAATGCACCACCCGTTTACTTCGCCGAAAAAAGAGGATTACGACATTCTTGAATCGAATCCCGGCGAAGCACGCGCAAACGCTTACGACCTTGTAATCAACGGTATAGAAATCGGCGGCGGTTCAATCCGTATTCACGACTCGGCACTTCAAGTGCGTATGTTCAAGTTGCTCGGTTTCACAGAAGAAAAAGCACAAGCACAGTTCTCTTGTTTGATTAACGCGTTCAAATATGGTGCACCTCCTCACGGTGGTTTGGCTTTCGGTCTTGACCGCTGGGCTGCGCTCTTAAACGGCTCTGATTCTATCAAAGACGTTATCGCATTCCCGAAAAACAACGCCGCAAGAGACATCATGATTGACGCGCCTTCAACAATTTCTGACGAACAGTTGGACGAACTTTCATTGATTATTAAACCGCTAAAAGATAATTAGTTATGACCGACTTAAAAAGCATAACAAGTCAGTTGGTGCAGGCATGCAAAAACATTATGTCGTTATCTAACGAAATTAATCAAGGTGGAGAAGTCAAGGATATTGACTTCTTCCTTGATAATTTACGTATAAATTACACTATAATTATCGAATTGTTTATGCAAATTCCACCGCAACAAAACCCTTACGTTACGCAAGAAGAGTTGCGAAATCAAGTGGATTTTGTCAACAACGCCATTAACAAAAACAATTTGGGAAGGCTGATTTACAACATCGAAAACGAAATTCCCGTTCTCAAAACAAAATTAGAAAAAACTCTAAAAACATTATGAAAGTAGAAATTTTCCGCTTCAACCTGTTTGAAGTCAACACTTATCTTGTCTACGACCAGACAAAAGAATGTGTTATAATCGACCCGGGCTGTTACAGCGAAAAAGAAAGGGAGTTTTTAACTAAAACATTAGAAGACAAAGAGTTAAAACCCATCATGATAATTAATACGCATTGTCATAGCGACCATATTTTGGGTGTTAACTTCCTAAAAGAAAAGTACGGAATCCCTTTTGCCGCAAATCCAAAAGACGAATTTCTGTTGGAAAACGCAGCAGAATACGCTTCGCGTTGGCGTTGGAAAATTGACACGCCAATAAAAATCGACATTCCCTGCGAAGACGGCACAATTATAAAATTCGGCGAGACGGTTTTAAAATGCACGCACACACCCGGACATACGCCCGGTGGTCAGACAATTTATGCCGAAAAAGAGAAAATTATGTTTACCGGCGACACGCTTTTCAAAGGTACAATCGGAAGAACAGACCTTGACGGCGCGTCATACGATGACGAAATGGCTTCTATCCGTAACATAATTTTGAGGTTTGACAGCCTTTACGAAATCTTTCCCGGACATGGTGAACCAACCTCCGTCGGAATAGAAACCACTGAAAATCCGTTCGTTAAGATAATTTAGGTTGTCTCTCATAACGGTAATGAAAATACATAAAGAGACAAAAACCTAAAATTCCGAAAGGTATGCCCGGCGCGGCAGAAGCGTTGTAAGTACAGCCTGAAAGTATCGGCAGACCGCCCAAAAACGCGCCGACAGCATTTCCGACGTTAAAAGCCACTTGAACCAATGCCCCTCCAAGTTTTTCTCCGCCTTTACCGTGCTTAATAATAAGCAGTTGCTGCGGCGACGAAAGTGCAAAAAGGCAGAACGTACAGCAAAAAGTCATCACGACGGCAACCACGGGGTTAAAAGAAAACAGCCACATAACAGTCAGAAAAACAGCCGCTGCACCTTGAACTATTCCAGCAACCAAGCCCATGGGATATTTGTCGCAGACTTTTCCCGAAATCAGATTTCCGGCAACCATTCCGAAACCGGCAATCACCATCAAAATAGAAAGGCTGCTTTCTGAAAAGCCCGCAACTTTGTTCAAAATAGGGTTGATGTAAGAATACATACAGAAAATTCCGCAGTTGCCAGTAAACGTTGCGCCGACAACAAGCCACGGAGCAAGATGTTTCAAAAATTTGAAACGGTCTAAAAGTCTTTCAGTTGTCTGATTTTCAATATTCGGAACTAAGATTTTTATCGCAAAAACCGACAGCAAAGCCAGCAACCCGACAAAGCCGAAAATTACTCTCCAAGAAAAATTATGACTCAAAAACGTTCCCACAGGCACGCCCAAAAGGTTGGCAACAGTCATGCCTGAAACCATAATTGCAATAGCCGAGGATTCTTTGCCTTTGTCGGCAAGTTTTGAGGCGATAATAGTCCCGATACCGAAATACGCTCCGTGAGGCAGTCCTGAAATAAAACGGCACGCCATCAGAGTGTAATAATTAGGAGCAAAGGCTGCGGACAGATTGCCCGCCATCATCAAAAGCACAAGAAAAATCAAGGTGCTTTTCAAACGGTATTTTTCGACGCTCAGCAATATGACAGGCGCACCAAAACTCACGCCCAAAGCATACGCCGAAATCAAATGTCCGGCATCAGGAATACTGATTTTAAGATCGTCGGCAACAAAAGACAATATGCCCGGCATTATAAATTCTGACATTCCGAGAACAAAAGTTCCCAAAGACAAAGCGAAAAGACTTTTTTTCATTTTTTTACCTAAATTTTGCACGGCAAAAATAAATTATTTTTATAAATTTGCAGCGTTAAAAAAATATATAAAACAACATTTCAAATGAGCGGATTTTTCGGGGCAGTTTCCAAGGACGACTGCGTATCTGACGTGTTTTACGGCACGGATTATCATTCCCACTTAGGGACAAAAAGAGGCGGAATGGCCGTCTACTGTGATAAAATCGGTTTTCAAAGGGCAATTCACAGCCTTGAAAACAGTTATTTCAGAACAAAATTTGAAAGCGATGCAAACGGTTTTCAAGGTACAGCGGGAATAGGCTGTATTTCGGACACGGAAGCCCAGCCGCTTGTCATCTATTCAAAATTAGGCAGATTCGCAATTTCAACGGTTTCAAAAATCAACAATTTGGAAGAAATAGCGCAAAGATTTCTCTCAGAAGGCAAAACCTTTGCCGAAACCTCGCAAGGCGGAATCAACCCAACGGAACTTGTCGCAATGCTGATTTGCGAAAAAGAATCTTTCACGGAAGGTATCAAAAACGTTTACAACACGATAAAAGGTTCGTGTTCTATTCTCATTCTCAACGGCAACGAAATCATCGCCGGACGAGACAAATTGGGCAGAACACCGATAATCATCGGACACAAAGACGGCTCTTTCTGTTTGGCTTCTGAAACGACATCTTTCTTAAATTTAGGATACAAAATCTACCAATATTTAGGACCGGGAGAAATTGTCGCCGTTAAAACCACCGGTATAAAAACCCTCAAAAAAGAAAATAAGGAAATGCAAGTTTGTTCGTTTTTGTGGGTTTATTACGGCTATCCGCCATCGTTTTACGAGGGAATCAATGTTGACAAATGCCGTTACGAGTGCGGTAAAAAACTCGCTTTGGCAGACGGCAAAACAGACGCTGATTTTGTTGCGGGCATTCCCGACAGCGGCGTAGGACACGCACTCGGATATTCAAACACGATACATATACCGTATTTGCGTCCGTATGCAAAATACACTCCGACATGGCCGAGAAGTTTTATGCCTCAAAATCAAAAACAAAGAGAACTCGTGGCAAAAATGAAACTCGTTCCAAACACCGCGTTAATCGACGGCAAAAAGGGAATTTTCTTGGACGATTCGATAGTAAGGGGTACTCAGTTGAAGGATAACGTTAAAGATTTGGTGGAAAACGGAATCAAGGAGGTTCACATGAGGATAGCTTGTCCGCCGCTGATTTATCCGTGTGAGTATTTGAATTTCAGCCGGTCGCGCTCATCATTGGAACTTGCAACAAGAAAGGCGGTTTTAAAACTCCGCGGCAACATAGAAGACGTTGACTGGTCGAAATACGCAGACAGCGAATCCAAAGAATACAAAGAAATGGTAGAACAAATAAGAAAAGATTTAGGTCTTACGACACTGAAATTTCAGAAACTTGAAGATTTGGTGGAAGCAATAGGCCTTCCCAAAGAAAAACTCTGCACTCATTGTTTCGACGGAAGTTCAAGAGGATAAAAAAATGTATAAGAGGCTGTCCGAAAAGGTGGATTGCGGTCGGCTCGCCCGCAATTTAGATACTTGCAGGCGAACCGCCTGCGTTCCAACACACCTTCTTGGACGGTCTTTTAACTATTTATTTATATAATAATACTCTAATTTTTGTTTTTATTTGTAACAAAACTTTTGCAACCCAGTCAAACTTAATATAAACAAAAAAAGTTTGCAGGAAAATAACCGGCAACATTATTCCGAAATTCCATTTCTTACATATTTGTCTAAATTTATCAGGATTAAAAGAATCTAATAATTCTATATACGGAATTGCAATTAAATAATTTATATAATCCAAATACCGCTTTGAACTTTCAGTTTTTAGTTTCATTTGTTTATTTTTGTAAACTGCATATATACCTTCACCTAATTGTGCTAATGAATAAATTTTTTCTTCATAATTAACTAAATGAATTGAAGAGTTTTCGTTTTCCTGAAAGTAAAAATACAATAACGCATCATAAAATACAATTTTTATATTTTCTTCTGTAAAGACATCAAACACAAATAATAAATCTTCTCCTACTTTAATTTTTGTATTCAACCGTCTACCACTTATAAACTTTCTTTTTATCAGTTTATTGCATAAAGAATGCATATAAACTCGATAATTTTGAAATTTATAAAAAATATCGCCTTTATCCTTAAAAGGAATATTTTTCGTTTTTCCGTGTTTATAATATTTTACTCCGCAACAAACAACATCTGCATTTTCAATTATTGCATTTGTATAGAAAAATTCATACATTTCTTTTTCTATCCAATCATCAGAATCCACAAATCCAATCCACTCACCTTTTGCTTCATCTAATCCCTTATTTCTTGCAGCAGAAACCCCTGCATTTTCTTGATGAAACACTCTAAACCGCTTGTCTTTCTCCGCATATTCGTCGCAAATCTCGCCCGAATTATCAGGACTACCGTCATCAACTAAAATACACTCCCAATCAGTAAATGTCTGAGAAACAATACTGTCAAGACATTTCCTTAAGTATTTTTCAACTTTATAAACGGGAACAATGATGGAAATTTTGGGAGAAAATTTCATAATGCTTTATTAATGTTTAAGACATCCTATCGGCACAACCATAACACCATCTTTACGTGTGTAAGCGTATTGCCCCAATCCTGTCAAAACCATCTTAAAAGACGGTTGTTTCATTCTATCTGTATCAATTTTTTCGGATAAACGGTTGAGCGATTTAGCACCGTCTTCGATGTTTTTTTCACCGCCAAGTTTTATTTCAACAAGTCCGTATGAGCCATTGCGCAAATGTATCACGGCATCACATTCCAATCCGTTACGGTCTCTGAAATGAAACACGCCACCATCCAATGCTTGTGCATAAACACGCAAATCCCTGACCGCCATAGTTTCAAAAATAAAACCGAAAGTATGTAAATCGTTTATTAAATCGGCAGGTCCCAAACCAAGTGCAGCAACTGCCATAGAAGAATCAACAAAATAGCGGGTTTCAGAAGTTCTAATCGCAGATTTACTACGTAAATTAGGATTCCATGCCGGCATATCTTCAATTACGAAAATTTTCTTCAATGCTTGAATATATGACGCAATAGTGTTTTCACTTAGTGAGGACCCGTCATTTGTTACGACATCGGTGTATAATGTACTAAGCGGTGCTTGCGTTCCAAGATTTCGTGCATAACTTCTTAAAAGACGTTTACAAAAAGAAGATTCACGTTTGATACCGTCAACTCTTGAAATATCTGTGTTGCAAACGGCATCTATATAATTGTATGCTTGTTTCAATGCTGCTTTTTTTCCCATTGAAATTGAAGCAGGCCAACCACCACGGCATACTAAAAATGCCAATTCCTCAATTTCAATATTTCTGACGGATTCAGACGGTTGTTTTCCTTTGAACAATTCGCCAAGACTTACTTCACCCGAAGATTCTTGCGATTCCCACAAAGACATCGGTCGCATTGTAAGCCAACTAAAACGTCCTGCACCTGAATGATGGATTTTTTCTGTATGGGCAGGAACAGCCGAGCCTGTCAAAATAAACTGCCCTACACTTATATCTCTGTGATCAACTTCAAAACGAATTGCATCCCATAATGCAGGTGCTGTTTGCCATTCATCAATCAAACGCGGTGTCGCACCTTTAAGGATAAGTTTTATATTCGTATCCACAACAGACAATAATTCTTTTTCAACGGCAGGGTCGTTCATATATACGACACTTTTCGACTGTTGTTCGGCAGTTGTAGTTTTGCCGCACCATTTAGGACCTTCAATCAAAACTGCACCCGCACCTTCCAATTCATCTTTCAACAATTGGTCAGCAATTCTTTCCCGATATTTCGCCATATTTTTTATACTTTTAACAGCGCAAATATAAACAATAAAAGTATTGAAACAAAGTATTTTAGTTATTTTTATTGCGGCATTTGACGGATTTTTATTGTGGCATTTGACGGATTTTTATTGTGGCATTTGACGAATTTTTATAAATGACTATTCAAAAAATAACTCATCCGATTCCTTATTTCTTGCAGTAGCCCCCTAAATTTTCTTGATGAATAACCTTAAACCTATAATCTTTTTGAGCATATTCGTCGCAAATTTTTCCTGAATTATCGGGACTACCATCATCTACTAAAATACACTCCCAATCAGTAAATGTCTGAGAAACAATACTGTCAAGACATTTCCTTAAGTATTTTTCAACTTTATAGACGGGAACTATGATGGAAATTTTAGGAGATGACATAATTTAAAAAAAAAATCTTAATACTATAACCTAAAAATTATTTTAATTCAGCCTCCCATTTATCAAACGCTTTAAAATTTCTCCTAAATGTTTTACGGGAGACAAAATTCAATATCTTTCTAAACACTCTTATAAGACCACCATACCCATAATTATAATCATAATATAAATAAACAAGTTTTTTATCTGTTGAATTTTTTTTTGTAAGATAATTAAAAACAACATCGACCGTCTCTTCATCCCTAAGTTCTATATTAGTAGAACTAATACCTGTTTCAAAATCTACACTACACATAATACTATCAATATGACGGTAAGAACATCTTATTTCCAATATGGCTTTTATAAAAAATTCATAATCACTAACGATACGATAATTAATATTATAATAATTGCTTTTTTGTAAAGAAATTTTTATCAGCATACTTTGATGATTCACCATAAATCTACTACCAACAATTAAATTTTCATTCAATTCATCGGGATATTTATAAATAATTTCTTTATTATTTTTACGCATTAAAACATTAAAATATACAATATCCTCATCAAATTTCAACATATTTATCATTTTCAGAACATTGCAGTCATAAAAATAATCCCCACTATTTAGCATAAGACAATAATCTCCAGATGCTTTATCAATACCCTTATTCATAGCCTCGTAAACACCACTGTCTTTTTCACTACACCAAAAAGTTACATGACGTGCATATTCCTCGTTTTCAAGAAACTGTTTAATAATATCTACACTACCGTCTGTACTGCCACCGTCTATTATTATATGCTCATAACTATCTGAGGTCTGATTTATAACACTCTCAATCGTTTTTCTAAGTCCTATGACGTTATTCAAGTTTATTGTAATAATAGATAATTTCATAATATAGTTTTTGTTATATTAATTAGTATATATTTCAGATACGTTAAATAGAACGAATAAATTAGCCTTTTATATGAAATTTCCAAAAAGTTTCATAATCGTATTTTCTGTACGCATGACATCCAAAAGGTATTTTATCGCCACATAAATGATACAAAAATTCCGGATGAATTTCAAACGAAAATCGAGCAGCCTCTTCACACGAGGGTATATTTGCATTGTTTCCCCATATATATTTTGAATATGTGCCAAATACGAAGTCTTCATTTACTACATTTTCACGTTTGTAAAAATCTACCGTGTTTTTAATACCAATTGTTCTCATCGCAATTCCTATTGCATTTAGAATTGAGAAATGATGAATGTGATTATAAAATAACAACTTCAAACCTTTTGGTTTAAAAAGTGGCACGTACTTAAATTTTGACAATATGTCAATGCAATACTGTATTCTACGCAACGAAAAACCGCCATTGCCTACTCCCAAAAACTCGGTTGAAAATATGTTATCATTGCACACAAAATGAGGTGCCCCGATATAATCATACTCTTTATCGCACCAATCAAGCAATTCGTCTCGAAAAACCCAAGCATCAGTTTGATAAATAAACATATACTTGTATGCTTCAAAACGTTTATAAAATTGAGAATCAAGACATAATGAATTGTATCCCTTTACAGACTCAAAAAAGTGTTCTTCAAAAAATTCAACGTCAAATTCTTTTGATTCTTTTTCCGAAATTTGCCTATAAAATGACAAATCAAGATTTAAATGAGAGACAATCACAATATCGTGATTTCGCAAAATTCTCAATCCTTGCCTAAACGAAGCCTCCTCAAAAGAGGACAATTTTTCCTTGTATACAGGAATTATAACTACACAAGATTTCAAACCCATTTGATTGAAAAGATTACTCCCATTCTAGTATTTATAATTGTTTAATAACTTTGGTGGGAACACCTGCCACGATGCAATTATCTAGCACATCCTTAGTTACAGAAACTCTTATTCAATTCAATATACGTCTAAGAGTCTGTATAAATTCTCTTTGATTTTTCTCCATATCGTTTTTTATAACTTCAGTTTTCTTAAACCTATCCAAAAAACATAATGGATCAAGTATCAACCTAAATAATAAACGAACATACGGATTTGTTGATTTACATAATATATATTCAAAATAT
>JAEEXW010000450.1 GCA_016287995.1 Bacteroidales bacterium | reverse complement strand
GATGCTAAAATCATGGAAAAACTTATTCCTGACTCTGGACTTGTTGTTTTTCCGGGCTGTACGCATTATAGTTTCCTCGAAAATCCTAATTATTATTACACTATCGTAGAAAACTTTTTGAATGCGTAAAGAAAAAAAATAAACAAATTTTTATAAACACACTACTTAATGGAAACTTTTGACGGACAAGAGATTATTATGGCATCGATTACCGGCGAAGATAAGCCGGGGTTAACATCGTGTCTTTCAGCGATTATCGCAAAATATAATGCAACTATTCTTGACATTGGTCAGGCAGACATACACAATTCTTTGTCGCTTGGTATAATGTTTATTGCCTCGCAAAAAGACTCTGGAAATATCTTGAAAGAAATGCTTTTCAAGTCTTGCGAACTTGGAGTTCAAATCAGGTTTTCACCCGTTTCTTTCGAGGAATACAACCGTTGGGTTTCGCTTCAAGGCAAAAACCGTTACATCGTAACACTTTTGGGAAGAAAGATTTCTGCACGGCTTATTGCCGAAGTGTCAAGGGTTTTGGCGGAGCAGGGGCTCAACATTGACGCTATCACCCGCCTTACGGGACGCGTTCCGCTTGAAAACAACGAGCAAAAAGGCAAAACCCGCGCCTGCGTTGAAATGTCGGTGCGCGGCACGCCGAAAGACCGTCCTTTTCTTCACAGCGAATTTATGAGAATTTCTCAGGATATGGGTTATGACATTTCGTTTCAAGAGGACAACCTTTTCCGTAGAAACCGCCGTTTGATATGTTTTGACATGGACTCAACTCTTATTCAGACCGAGGTTATTGACGAACTTGCAATGCGTGCTGGTGTTGGCGATGAGGTGAAAGCAATCACGGAATCGGCAATGAGAGGCGAGATAGATTTTTGCGAAAGTTTCAAGCGTAGGGTTTCGCTTTTGAAAGGCTTGGACGAAAGCGTTATGAAAGAAATCGCTGAAAATCTGCCTATTACGGAAGGCGTTGCAAGAACGCTCAAAATTTTGAAACAATACGGTTATAAAATTGCAATTCTTTCGGGAGGTTTTACATATTTCGGCAAACATTTGCAGCAGAGGTTCGGAATCGACTTTGTTTACGCCAACGAACTCGAAATCGTGGACGGCAAACTTACCGGTAATTATGTCGGCGATATTGTTGACGGTAAGCGCAAAGCGGAACTTTTGAGACTTATTGCTCAAATAGAACATCTTGATTTACAGCAGGTTATAGCCGTCGGCGACGGTGCTAACGATTTGCCTATGTTAAATCTTGCTGGGCTTGGTATCGCTTATCACGCAAAACCGAAAGTAAAAGAAAACGCAAAACAGTCGATTTCTTCAATCGGTATTGACGGCGTTTTGTATATGCTCGGTTTCAAAGATTCGTATATACAATAAGGTGGGAAAATTTATATGGTTTGAGCCGCAATCATTGCGGCTCTACTTTTACCTTTTTTTCTAAAAAACTCCTTTAATTTTTTTTTTGTTTTTCTCCAAGTCGCAAAATTAAAACCATAACGATATGGAAAGAATTGTTAATAGAAAACAGCAAATCAAAACAAAAACTCTTCTCCTTCTTGCCGTATTTTTCTTTCTTCTTCTCGCTTGCCGCAAGAGCGACGACGAGTCGGAATGTATCAACCCTCGCACTGTGATATTCTTCTTTCCGTATTCGGCGGACATGACTTTGTTTTTCAAGCGGAATATCAACGACATTGAGACCGCCGTTCAGAATGGGGCGTTTGCCGACGAACGGCTTGTCGTATGCATATCGTCAACTAAAAACCGCGCCGACATTATCGAACTTCGTGACAATAAGCGCGATACGTTGTTTTATTACGACAACCCCGATTTCACCCAAAGTGCGGCACTCACGCAAATGTTGTCCGACATCATAACAACCGCGCCCGCCGAAAAATATTCGCTCGTGGCGGGCGGACACGGCACGGCGTGGGTGCCTAAGGACGTAAAAACGCTGTCTAAATCTTTCGGCGGCTTATACACCAAGACCGGCATCGAAAACATTGCTGAGGCTATCCGAAATGCCGGTATAAAAATGCAATACATATTGTTTGACGGCTGTTTTATGTCTAATGTTGAGACAGTTTACGCCTTGCGCAATGCAGCGGATTACATTATTGGCTGCCCTACGGAAATAATGATTAAAGGCATACCGTATCAGAGTTGCGCGAGGTTTATAAGTGGCGAAGAACCCGATTATGGCGGTTTTTGCCGTGCCTTCTGCGATTATTACGAAACATTCGACACCCCGTGCGGCACTATTGCCGTTACTTGCAGCAGCGAGATGGAGGCGTTGGTGGAGGTGATGAGAAAGATTAATAATTCGCAGCCTTTCGACACATCTATTTTGAACGACGTGCAACGTTTGGACGGCTACAAAACGCCGGTTTTCTACGACCTTGGCGACTATGCGGCGCATCTCTGCAAGGACGAGGGTTTGCTTGCGAGTTTCAACGCCCAACTTTCCAAAACAGTCCCCTACAAGGCGCACACAGAATATTTCTTCTCGGAACAGAGCGGCAAAAC
>JAEEXW010000449.1 GCA_016287995.1 Bacteroidales bacterium | reverse complement strand
GTTTTCTTTCAATGGGATTGGAAAGGGTCCAAAAAGACAGTCTCCTTAATTACAAAAAAACTTACGACAACCGCAAAAACCTTAAAAATACCGATTACGTAAAACTTTGTCTTAGAAATTTTCTTGACAAAGAGGCTCTTTTGTCTACCGAAGACAAATTCCGTTTCGTGCAGGAAATTATAAAAAAAACCACTGTTGACGACGTTAACATATTGATAAATAATATAATAACGGATAATGGAGAAAATCTTGTCGCCTTCAACTTCTCGCCCGAAAAATCAGGACAGTTTTATATGACCGAAGATATTTACAAGGAGGCGACAAAAGAGGTTTTCAAAGAAAGAATCAAGCCGTATAAAGATGTCATCGTCAACAAAACGTTGCTCAAAACCAATCCCATTAACGGCATTGTTGAAAGCGAAAAAGAGGATACGGTTTTCGGGGCTAAGGTTTTAAGGCTCAGCAACGGAGCGAAAGTTGTTCTCAAACAAACAGGTTTCAAAACAGACGAAATTATATTTTGCGGCTTTTCTTTCGGCGGGACGTCCCTAAATTCCGAAACGGAGGCTTACAATTTCCGTTATGAGGACAAAATTATGGAAAGTATCGGTTTGAATAAATTTTCGCTCAGGGAGCTGAACAAACTCCGCACCGGCAGACCCATAACTTTGGACATTTCTGTTAACAACGAGTCCGAAAGCATATCGGGAAGTTGTATTCCGGCGGATTTGGATTTTTTTCTTCAAAACGTTTATTGCAGTTTTATCTCCGGCGGCTCCAACGCAGAAGATTTTGAACTTTTTAAGCAGACACTCCGGCAGAGTCTTTTGAGCGAAAAGTTTAAGCCTCAATCCGTTTTTGAAGATACAATCCATTTTTTTCAGTATTTTGACAATCCGAGGGTTGCACATTTTGAGCCGGCAGACGTTGATAAGATAAACTTAAAAAGTGTTATCAAAAATTATAAAACAAGATTTTCAGACGCTTCGGGTTTTACGTTTTTCTTTATCGGTAATTTCAGCGAAGAGACACTCAAACCTTTGATTTGTAAATACTTGGCATCGCTACCATCTAAAAATTCTACATCGTCAGGCTTTGCAAAAGGCAAAGTACATTACAACACGGCTGATATTGACTTTAAATTTTACCAGCCGATGCAGTCGCCGGAAAGTTGTGTATCGATTCATTACCTAAACGATGGGGTTTTCAGTTATAATCTCAAAACATTACTGAAATTCAATGCATTGACACAGATTATCACTTCTAATATGCACAAGCGGATACGCGAAGAATCCTCTATCGCTTATACGACGAAATGTCTTTTAAAATTTTTA
The DNA here is from genome assembly GCA_016287995.1 of Bacteroidales bacterium. Lineage (GTDB taxonomy): Bacteria > Bacteroidota > Bacteroidia > Bacteroidales > UBA3824 > UBA3824. The sequence continues at coordinate 1,213 of JAEEXW010000449.1, read as the reverse complement.
CATTCAGAAGAAGAAGGTTTTGCCTTGACAGAAATAACGATGTCTAACCCCGTCAAACCCGAATATGCCCTTGTAGCAAGAGACATTATGGCAGGCATTATTAACGACATTATAGAAAACGGCGTTGAAGAGTCTGCCCTTGCAAAAGTTAAAGCCTTTATGTTAAAAAAACACTTTCAAGATTTGAAAGACAACGATTATTGGTTTTCGCTTTTGAAAGAGAAATATCTTTATAATACGGATTTGCTTTCAGATTTTTATAATGCCGTTAAGTCTATGACAAGCAACGATATAAAGATTTTACTTGAAGGAATAATTAAAGCCTCTTCCAAGCAGAGTTTTATTATGATGCCGCCTTCTGTCAAGCAGAAGACAGCAGTTGATTAATCCACGAAAGTATTGTCTTCGCCGTTTTGCGGGTCTGCCGACGGTGTTGTCATTGCCGAGCCTTTGTAACGGTTTACCCATTCGGGGTTTTCCATGCACGCCAACAGCATAAAGCATTTGTCGCCGTAGCAGATACTGCTTAGCCTTTCAATGCCGAACTGTTTTAAAATCGCAAACTGCTGAGGGCTCGGAAGTTCGGGGTATTCGTCATTGTTAGACCAGCCCGGCTCGTGTTGAACCTGCGTAAAATAGGGATATTCCTTGTATCTCAACTGCCATAGTTTTGAAACGATGTTGTAATCTTTTATGCCGAAATTTCTGAAAAAATCATCTTTTGTGGGATTTGCCGCGCTTCTTTCCCTTCCGGCTGCTCTATTGACAAAACCGTCCATGGTAAGTTGAGTATATTTCATCGTGCTGTCATCGTTGACGTGAACTTCGTAAAACCTCACTAAATCGTTGCTGCCAGGCAGTAAAACAAAACCTAAAAAGTCTCTTAAAGGATCGGGACTATTATCATCGTCACCGAAAGTCGCGAATCCGCCATCGTCTTCGCCCTCATATTGCGCAAAGCCGTTAAAACCAATACAGAGACACACTATTAATAATAATATCTTTTTCATGATTTTCTCCTTTTTTTATAACTAACGCAAAACATCTACCAATTATTATAAAAAAGAATCCGTCTTTGGGATAAGTCCCGAAAGGCGGATTCGTGTATAGCAGGCAATAAATAAAAGACTTGTTTAATAGCGGTAATGTTCGGCTTTGTAAGGACCGTCAACGTTAACGCCAATGTAATCGGCTTGTACTTTGGTAAGTTTTG
>JAEEXW010000030.1 GCA_016287995.1 Bacteroidales bacterium | reverse complement strand
CACGATATGCGCCCCGATGAAAACGGAAACACCCGTCACGATGTTTTCCACTCTGAAAACGGTTTGAAAGATTTTATTGATTATTTGGAAGTTTCAAAAGACGAACTTTGCGAAATCATTCACTTAAACACCGAGAAAAACGGCATTCCGATTGAAGTCGCAATGCAATACAACAACGGTTTTAGAGAGAATGTTCATAGTTATGTCAATAACATCAACACGCAAGAAGGCGGAACGCATTTGACAGGTTTTAGACGCGGTCTTACAAGAACTTTGAAACAATACGCTGAAACATCAGGAATGTTAGCAAAAGCAAAACTTGAAATCTCAGGTGATGACTTCCGCGAGGGTTTGACGGCAATTATTTCTGTAAAAGTTCAAGAGCCACTTTTTGAAGGTCAGACAAAAACAAAACTCGGAAATACCGAAGTTGGTCCGGCAGTTGACGCTGCAATTTCTGACGCTTTGACAAATTATTTGGAAGAAAATCCGAACTCAGCACGAAATATTGTTAATAAAGTGCTTCTTGCTGCAAAGGCGAGAATTGCGGCTAACAACGCAAGAAAACTTGTTCAACACCAAAGCAGTCTTAAAGGCGCGGGACTTCCCGGAAAACTCGCTGACTGTTCGTCAAGAGATAATACGAAGACCGAGATTTTTATAGTCGAGGGAGATTCGGCAGGTGGAACAGCAAAACAAGGTCGCGACAGAATGTATCAAGCAATTTTGCCGTTAAGAGGTAAAATCTTGAACGTTGAAAAAGCCGTTCAATACAAGACTTTGGACAACGACGAAATAAAAAATATCTACACTGCTCTTGGAATTACAATCGGTACAGAGGAAGATTCTCAGGCGGCAAACCTTAAAAATATCCGTTACGACAAGATTATCATCATGACGGATGCCGATGTGGACGGTGCTCATATTCAAACACTTGCGATGACGCTTTTCTTCCGTTATATGAAAGAAGTGATTGAACAAGGTCATTTGTATTTGGCAAATCCTCCGCTTTATTTGGTAAAGAAAGGAAAATCTCAGCGTTATTGTTGGACAGAAGACCAAAGACTTAAAGCATTGCAAGATTTCGGCAATGGTCAGGAAGATAGTTGCACGGTTCAGCGTTACAAAGGTCTTGGTGAAATGAACGCCGATCAACTTTGGGAAACAACAATGAATCCCGAGACGAGAACTTTGAAACAAGTTACGATAGAAAACGCTGCCGAGGCTGACAGAACTTTCGCTATGCTTATGGGCGACGACGTTCCGCCAAGACGCGAATTTATCGAACAAAACGCAGTGTATGCAAATATTGATGCATAAAAATATCAAACAATTATGAACAAAATTTTAAAAACCGTACTTAAAATTTCAGGCATCACATTAGTTGTGGTGCTTGCTCTTTTAATTATCATTCCGATTTTTTTCAAGGACAAAGTCCTGAAAGCCGTAACGGAAATCGCAAAAGAGTATGTGGACGCCGATGTCAATATCGGTGATTTGGATTTGAGCCTGATTTCCAACTTTCCGGGCGCAACCGTAACGCTGAAAGACGTTTCTGTTGTTGGACACGGTGAGTTTCAAGGAGTTACGCTCGCAAGTTTTGACAAGTTCAGCACAACGGTAAACGTTAAGTCGCTTTTCGGCGGCAAAATCAGAGTAAAGTCCGTTTTGCTTGACAATCCGAAGGCAAACATCATCGTTACCTCTGCCGGCAAACCGAATTATGACATTGCAATTTCGGATTCTACCGCCGTAGAAGAAACGCCAGAAGAAGATACCGCATCTTCGCAGTTTGAATTAGTGCTTAAAAAGTTGAAAGTCAATAATTTAAACGTTACTTATACAGATAGTGTTACCGATGTTCATGCTTATATTGACAGTCTTAATTTCTCGCTCTCAGGCGACCTTTCTGACAAGGAAACGATTCTGAGCGCACTGCTTGACATTGCAAAACTCAACGTGAGATTAGGACCGATTATCTACATAAACGATGCTGTCGTTAACATGAAATCGGATTTGGACGCAGATTTAGAGAAAATGAAGTTTGTTTTCAAAGAAAACGTGTTCAAAATCAACGAGTTGGCTTTGGGTCTTGACGGTTATATCGCCGTTCCTGACACAAACATCAGAATGGACTTGAAATTCGGTACAAAAAGCACTGATTTTCTGAGCGTTCTGAGTATGATTCCCGCAGAATACGCCAAAGATTTGGAAGGTGTAAAAACCGCAGGAAAATTCAATTTTGAAGGTGGCGCAAAAGGTAATTTCAACGCTGTTTCGTTCCCCGAATTTTGGGTTGACTTTAATGTTGACAACGCACGTTTTCAGTATCCCGATTTGCCAAAATCTGCTGAAAATATCAACGTAAACGCCTTTGTAAAATGTCCCGGCAACCTTGACAGCATCAACGTCAACGTAGAAAAATTCCATCTTGAACTCGGAGACAATCCCGTTGACGCTTCGGTTCAGGTTCAGACATCAAAAGACGACATATCCTTGGCGGGCAACGTCAACATAAACCTCGACTTGGATATTGTAAATCAGGTAGTTCCGTTGGACGATATGACGATAAAGGGACTCGTGAAAGCCATACTTGATTTCAAAGGCAACCTCTCTGCCATCGACAACGAGGAATACGACAAATTTCAGGCTCAGGGCGATATTGTAATGACTGATTTTCATACTGTTATGACAGATTTGCCGCCGGTTGACATTCATAAGGCACACCTTATTATATCACCCGAAAAAGGCACGCTCGAGACTTTCAGCATGAATCTTGGAAAATCGGATTTTGCTTTAAGCGGCAAATTAGACAATATTTTTCAATACGTTTTTGCAGATTCTACTTTAAAAGCAAACTTTACGTATAAGTCTGATTTGTTGGACGTTAACGATATTTATTCATACGACCATTCAGTGCCTGAGGCAACAGAGTCCGCTCCTACAGCGGAAGAAGCCGCAACCGAAGCACCTGAAATTCCGAAAAACATTGATTTTCAACTTAATGCCTCAATCGGAAAAATTCTTTACGACTCTTTGGTAATTGAGGATTTAGCCGGAAAAATTGGTCTCAAAAACGGTGTTGCAAGTCTTAACAACTTGAATTTAAGAATGTTGGGCGGCAAGGCTTTTGTTAACGGCGTTTATGACGACTCAAACGTAAAACGTCCGAAAGCCGATTTGCAGTTGGATCTTTCGGAAATAGACATTCAGACCACGGCAAAAACTTTCAACACGGTTGAAAAACTCGCGCCGATAGCCACATCATGCCACGGCAATATGACGGCAAAACTGAACTTCAAAACCGAACTTGACAATTATTTAAATCCTGATTTAAAGACTGTTAACGGAGATGGAAGACTCGTTACAAGTAGCGTTGGAATCAAAGATTCCAAGGTTTTCAACCTTCTGGGCACGGCAACTAAAAACGAGAGTCTCAAAAACCCGACAGTCAAAAACGTAAATCTCGGTTTCAGAATCAAAGACGGAAACGTTGAAATAGATTCTACGGCTTTGAATCTTGCCGGTCAGGACGCAAATTTCTACGGCACGGTAGGACTTGACGAATCGCTTGACATGAAAGTCGGAATGACGCTTGCGGAAACGGTTGCAAACTCACTGCTTTCAAAAGCGGTCGGCAGCGAAAAAGCCGGACAAATAAAAGTGATTGCGGAAATCGGCGGCACGGTCAGCGACCCGAAAATAAAAGGATTTTCGACTTCGGCAACCGACGCTTTGAAAGATTTGGCTCAGGAAAAAATTCAAGAGGCGAAAGAAAAAGTCTCTGACGAGGCAAAGAAACTGATTGCCGATGCCAAGGCTCAGGGCGACAAACTCATAGCCGAGGCTAAAAAGCAGAAGGAATCGCTCGTAGCCGCAGCCAAAACCACTGCCGAACAAGCCAAGAAAGCGGCTAAGGAAACCCGCGACAAAGCCGTTGAAGCAGCAAAAACTGAGGCTCAGAAATTAGTAGACAAGGCTTCTAATCCAGTAGCGAAAGCCGCCGCACAGAAAGCCGCCGACAAAGCAATTCAAGATGCTACTCAAAAGGCTGACAAAGCACTTTCGGAGGCTAACGCGAAAGCCGATTCTGCCGTAACAGAGGCAGAAAAGCAAGGCGACAAACTCGTCAGCGAGGCTCAGAAAAAAGCCGACCAACTAAACGACGAAGCAGTAAAAAAAGCAGAAAGCATCAAATAAATTTTTTCAACACACAAGAAAAGAAGGATTGTTCAAAAAAAATTGGACAATCCTTTTTTATTTATGGGTTAAAAAGGTGCGAAAACGTTTTTAAATACATAATTATTTGATTTTTAATGTTTTAACAAAAATCATAGCATATTTTAGGGCATTTCTTACAATTTTATGAGCCTAAAATCACTGCAATATTACAAAAAAATGAGGATAATGGGAAATTTTTCAGATAATTTTTATTTCAAATTATGAAAAAAAAGTAATATTTTTGTGTATATTAAAAAAACAAACGGACGTTTAGAAAAATATTATGAAACTAATTAACATCATCGGCATATTGTTAATTTTGTTGATTTCAACCATTGGCAACAGAATAGCCCCCGGACGGTATTGCACATATTATAAAAGTGATACCGTCAGGGCTTTTGGTCAGACCCAAAACGCAGAAAACGACAAACACGGTTTTTGGGTGTTTCTTGACCGCTGGAAAAATCAGCAAAATTTAAGTTGTGTTATGAATTTTGAAAATAACAAACGTAACGGTTGGCTCGTAGAATTTCAAGGCGACAGTTTACAAACCAAGGCTACGGAAATACATTACTTGAACGACACCATTGACGGAACAGTAAAAATTTATAATATAGACGGTAAATGTAATCAAGTCCTTAAATACAATAAAGGAGAAATAACAAAACGTCATTTTTTAATTCCCGAAGACTATTGGACTTTTGAATATACCAATGGGAAACCGGAAGTACTCGATTCGGCGTTTATTGACAATATGGCAGCAATAGATGGAGAGAAAATCATATTTTTCATTGAGGATTTTTGGAATCCCGAACCCGATGACCAAATCGTTGTTTTCAACTCTTGGACAAACAAAATCACAGCGATAAATGTTGCGATTTGCTGTATATTACTAATTTTAAACTTTATTAATTTAATAAAACATAGAAAAAACAAAAACTAAAAATTTTGCCAAGCCGGTATTTTTGTTTATTTTTGCAAAAAAAATTTATGCGGCTGTTATCTGTTTTCATATTTTTTTTGTTGACAATGACAATCTCAGCAACGGCTCAAAACTGTAAACTACCGAAAAACAAGGAGTTGAACAACAAATTCAACGATGCAGAAGCATTAATGCGGCAAAACAAGGATTTGAGCATAAGGTTTCTGACTGAAATCGCAAAAACCAACCCGAATTATTTTCCGGCAACCTTAATCCTCGGAAAATACAATTTGGAAAAGGCAAAAGACGCCGCTATGAGGTTTCAGTCAAAAGTCTCGCTTGAATATGCCAAAACCGCAATCGAATATTTAACTCTAAGTTTCGGAAACTGCGACAGTTATGATAGTTGCCGCGCTGCCTATCTGCTCGGAGAAGGCTATTACCTCTGCCGCAATTACGAAAAATCAAAAGCCTTTTTTCAACTTTTTCTCTCCTCGGAAAATGCCGCGCCGTTATGCCTCAAAGCCGCTAAAAAGCGTATGAAAATGATTGAAGAATATTTTGATTTAATCAATCACCCCATAAAATTCGACCCGAAAATGCTTAAAAACGTCTCGACAAAAGACGACGAATTTTTGCCGCTGATTTCTCACGACGGGTCAATTTTGCTTTACTCAAAACGCAGCGAAAAACGCTCCGGCGAATTTGTTGAAGAACTTATGATAAGTCAAAACACAGGTGCTGAAAACGGTACAGAAGAGTTTTCAAAAGGCGAAAGAATGACAACACCGTTTAACACGGGAAAAATTCAAGGCGGCACAACTCTGACAATAGACAACCGCATAATGTACATAACTATCTGTAATTATGATAATTGCGATATTTATTATTCCAAAAACGTCAAAGGTATATGGCAACCGCTGATAAAACTGCCGAACACTGTCAACACGGAATATTTTGAAGGTCAGCCCTCCGTTGACGCAACGGGAAACGTACTATATTTTTCTTCAAACCGTCCGGGCGGCTATGGCGGTTACGACATTTACAAAATCGTCCGCAAACATCAGGACTCGCTTTGGAGTGCGCCAATAAACCTCGGTGCGGACATCAACACCGAATTTGACGAAAAAACGCCGTTTATCCACTGCGACGGCAAAACGCTTTATTTCTCTTCAAACGGACACGGCGGAGTAGGCGGTTTCGACATTTTTTATTCCAAAGCCGATGACAACGGCTCGTTCTCAAAACCCGAAAATGTCGGCTATCCGCTTAATACAGAGAAAGATGAAGTTGCGTATATCGTAAGCGCAGACGGAAAACGAATTTATTTTTCGTCAATGCTTTTGAGCGGCGAAGGCGGCTGGGACATTTATTGTTCGGGCTTGACGGAAAACGCAGCACCAAACCAAGTGCTTTTAATCAAAGGCAAAATTACTGACGAAGATGGCAAACCCGTTCCCGATGTTAACGTAGACTTGACAAGTCTGAAAACTTACGAAACATCTCATAGTATAACAGATTCAAAAACAGGAGAATATGCCGTTACGACCACGGTTGGAAAAGGCGAAGATTATATGTTGACGGTTAAGAAAAAAGGCTTTTTTTATGACGTTAAATTTTTTCGTCCTGACACGGGCAATTATGTTCCACCGACTATTGAAGACGTAAAACTCGACAAAATAAAAACCGGTGTGCCTTACGAACTCAAAAACGTGAATTTCGACTTCAATTCTGCAAAACTCACCGACAACGCAAAAGCATATTTGCACCAACTTTCGATGTTTTTGAACGAGTACTCTCAATATGACATTGAAATTTTGGGTCATACGGATTACATTGGTTCTCAGGAAGATAACATGATTTTGAGCGAAAGACGTTGCAGAACGGTCATCAATTATTTGATAACAGCGGGAATCGATGCTAAACGCTTGACTTACAAGGCTTTTGGAAAAGCCGTACCGATGGCCTCAAACGAGACTTCAAAAGGAAGGGCGTTGAATCGCAGAGTAGAAATAATTTTAAGCGTTAAAAAAGATAAATAATTAATAACATGTGGTTAGATATTTTATATGTTTTGTTAGGATTTGTGCTGCTGATAAAAGGCGGTGATTTCCTTGTTGACGGTGCGGTTTCGGTGGCAAAACGCGCCAAAATTTCGCCGATGGTTATCGGCTTAACAATAGTTGGTTTTGGCACTTCATCGCCGGAATTGTTAGTGAGTATTCAGGCGGCGCTAAGCGGCAGTTCGGGAATTGCAATCGGCAATGTTGTCGGAAGCAACATTGCAAATATTGCGCTCATACTCGGCGTTGCAGCAATAGTTAAGGAGTGCGCCGCGCAACCTCTCACGCTGAAAGTTGACATGCCTTTTATGCTGCTGATTTCTGGACTTTTTGTCGGAATTGCAATGTCTGGCTCAATCGGCAGAATTACAGGCATAATCGGTTTTGGCATTTTGTGTGCTTTTTTAGTTTGGGAAATAAAACATTATCCCGCTCAAACTCAAACCGAAGAAGACGAGAAAGCCCCGATGCCGATTTGGAAAGCCTTGATAATCATAGTTTTGTCGTTTGCGGCTTTGGTTTTCGGTTCTGACAAGTTGGTGGAAGGCGCATCAAATATTGCCCGCGCGTTAGGTGTTTCGGACAGAGTTATCGGTTTGACGATTGTCGCAATAGGCACTTCTTTGCCTGAATTATTTTCGTCGGTTGCAGCAGCAAAAAAGGGTCAAACGGATATGGCAATCGGAAACGTTGTCGGCAGCGCAATTTTTAATATTCTGTGCGTGGTTTGTGTTTCGGCAGCAATCTGTCCGATTCAAGGCACAAACGTAGGATTTTTAACAGATTACATTGTCATGGTTGCGCTTTCAGGCTTGTTGTGGTTTTTCCTTTCAACAAAACATACACTTGAACGCTGGGAAGGTATTCTCTTAGCAACAATTTATGCAGGATATATCGCAAGTACGGTGATTTTCAGTTAATTACAGATTTTATATAGTAGAGACGTTGTATTCAACGCCTCTACATTTTTTTAGGACAACATTATATTTCCTTCTTTAAATTTTCAGGACTGCGTTTGCAGTCCCAAAGGTCGGCAATTCTGATAATATCTTCATTTTCAACATAGTATATTATTTTCAACCGCTTTTCAAAAATTATTGCACGGTATAATTTCCGTTCTCCCACTAAAATAGGTTCAGGAAAACCCATTTCAGGAAAAACACTTAACCGATTTGTAATTTTAGCAAGTTTTTCGATTTTATCAGAAGTTACTTTATCACCGTAATTATCACGGCAATATGAAAAATAAATATCTAATTTATTCTCCGCTTTCTTAGACCAAACAATCTTCATAAACTCCGTATTTAGTTTTCATTTTTTCCAAAACTTCATCATTTGTACTGAACAAGCCGTCTGAAAATTGTTTCTCGGCCTCCAATACAGACTGACGGGCTTCACTTATGGAATGAGGTCCTAAATCAGGAAAAACATCATCAACATTTTGACCGTTATCCAATGATAACAAAATACGGGTCAACATATCAAAATCGTAAAGATTCAAAACTTTACGTATAATTGCCGTTTGAAGATACAACGGGTTATAAATTTCTTCATTCATGTCTTTTCTTTGTTTTTAATATTTTGTCCTTAAACTCCGGCGATAAAAATTCCGTTAAATCCTTGAAAATAAACACTTTCATCGGCAAAACTTGAAAACATTCCGACGGTTTCCAAAGGTTAACAAAACGCATTAAAGCCGCCTCTGCTTTTTCGGGATTCTGCATTTTAACATAATTACGCGCCGCCCAAAGATGATGAGTATCCAAAGGGATATATTCAGCATATTTTTCGTAAACGCCGAGAACTTTCTCTGTTTCAACAACATTCCACATCGAATTTAACGCTATCGTCGCCGCATGAGCCATAATTTCAGGATTGTTGCTGTCAGAAAAAAATATAACGTCGCCCTTTGCAGTCTCCTTGGTCAAAATCTTAACCTTAGGCGGTTCGTCGTGCGCTTTCTCGTTGTCAAGACGGCGCATGGCGTTGTAATACAAATCGTTGAAAGGCCTTACACCTACAATATCAAATTCGTCGCGTTTAACCGAAATGTAATAATCCAAAAACTCTTTTGCCCTGCTGATACTGCCCAATTTTTTTGCCGCATAAACATACGCCCGCAAATGCTGAACCGTTACCAAAGGGTCATACCAGAGACTATCAGAGGACAAGGCATGTTCGTCATAATACATGGCATTTTTCAAATCGTCTCTGTAATAAGCGATTTCCGCTTTCACCATGTTTTTGAAAATATCTTGACCATCAACCGTTTCCAATTGCTCCAAACCGGCTGAAACCTCGCCGTCAAGAATCAGTGAAACAGCCGCCTTAAAGCCAGCCAAAGTTTTTGAATTTTGTCTTTCCATATTACTTCGTTTTCAAGGTAATGTTTTCGCTGAAAACATCCGATATGTTAAAATCAACTTCAACGGAATCTTTTTGATAAGAGCCGTTTGCCTCGCCGTCAACGTCCTCAAAATAAACGGTGCAACTTTTTACCGAATCAGGCAAACTCAGCGAAAAATATCCGTTTTTAGTAAAAGTAGTCGACGAATTAGTATCTTTTGTGCTGACTTTTATGCCGCTTAACATTTCGCCGCTCTCATTAGTAACGTTGCCGCAAACCACGTGTCCTTCTCTCATTCTGCCCTCATCAACACCGTAACAGGCTGTTAACGCACCGATTCCGAAAAAGCCCAAAACAGAGCCGAGAATTTTTCTTAATGTTACATTAAATTTGTTTTTCATAGTTAAATTTATTGATTTAAAAGTTCATTATAATTGCACCTCAAAGCCCCGCTCTTCAACGAAGCATGAAGATGAAGACCGTTTCCGAGACATTTGTCCCAAACTTTGCAGTCCTGACAGCGGCCTTTTTTTGCCCAAGAACGCTCACGCATAACGGAAAATTTTTCGTTCCAAATCTTTGAAAAACTTTCCTTATAGACATTGCCCTGAATAAAATCCTCAGCCCTGACACTAAGACACCCTGTAACTTTGCCGTCTGTCATCACAGAGGCAATATTTATGCCGGCTCTGCAAAAGTAAAAAAAGTCCCTGACTTTGAGTTCGTAATCGCCCAAAAATCCCTCGCAGGAATAATTAAGACGGATTTTATCACCGAAATTCTTGCGGGTTTTGGCAATAAAAGTCATCAAAGATATATATTCTTTTTGATTTAACGCCAAAATTTCTGAATTATTTTTTGCCCTTCCTTCGGGGAAAATTGAAAAAATACGCCACGCAGAAACGCCTTCGGAAATTAAAAAATCACGAAAGTTCTCTAATTCACTGAAATTAAAACTGTTAGCGCAAGTTATGATGTCAAAATTAAGAGGTATTTTTTTTGAAAGGCTGCTGACAAGCCGAATTGCGGAAAGCGTTTTTTGAAATGCGCCCCTGCGGTTTCTAAGTCTGTCGTGCGATGATTCAAAACCGTCAAGAGAAAAACTTATTGCCGAAATTCCGGCATTTATAAGAGAGGTTAACCGCTGACCATCAAGCAGAACGCCGTTAGTAACGATGCCCCAGCGAAAACCCCGCCGCCTTATCTCCTGCCCCGCCCTCTCCAAATCGCGCCTTAAAAGCGGTTCGCCGCCCGTAATGCAAATAAAAAGGTCTGGCGACAGATTATTTTTCTTAATATCGTCCAAAACGTTAACAAAATCTTCCGCCGGCATATCGGGAATTTCGGACTGTTTAAGACAGTCGCTTCCGCAATGAAGACAGTTGAGATTGCATTTGAGAGTACATTCCCAAAAAAGATAATTTAATCTATGAGCCTCAACCGTTTTTTTGCGGTAAAGGCGGAAGACCGAATGTTTTATTCTTGAAAACAAATCCATCTTTTAGAAAAGTTTGCCGCCTTCGATATGCAATTCTCTATGCGGAAAATCCCTGAAAACACCGCCGTCATGCGTTGCAACGATAACGGATTTGCCTTCAAGCGAAAGCGAATACAACAAGCCCGCGATGTGTTTTGCCGAGGCATCATCGAGATTTCCGGTCGGCTCGTCAGCAATGAGAATCTCCGGATTGCAAACAATAGCACGCGCTATGGCAACAGACTGACGCTCGCCGCCTGAAAGCATGTGCGTAAACGATGACGCTTTGCCCGGAATGCCGACTTTTTCGAGTATGCTGTTGATGTACTCGTCCTTAGGACAAGGTGTTTTAAAACCGAGCGAGTCAATCACAAATTCAAGATTGCCGCTAACGGTTTTGTTGTCAAAAAGTTGGTATTCCTGAAACACTATACCCATACGGCGGCGGAGTTGTGAAATTTTGCGGTCAGATATGCCGTTAAGTTCAAAACCGAGAACCTTTGCACTGCCTTTTCTGACGGGCAAATCGCCGTACAGAGTCTTGAAGATGGAACTTTTTCCGCTTCCGATATGCCCGTCAAGTGTAACTAATTCAGAGCCGAAAACTTTGAAATTAACGTCAGAGACCACCAAAACACCGTGTCGCTCTATGTCAACACCCGAATAATTTACCGTTTCTTTTTCGTTTTCCATTTTTTAATCTTTGATTGTGCAAAGATATAAAAATAATTTAAAAAATGCAAAGTATATTACAAATAAAACTTTTTACACAAATCCTCAAAAAAATCAGGGTTGTATAAAAAAAAATTTGTACTTTTGCAGCATTGTTTTAGACAGCCAACAATGGAAAAACTGCTTTTAAGTACAGCATATCTCCCTAACATTCAGTATTTTAGGGCAATATATAACAATACAGAAATCTTTTTGGAACAGTTTGAGAACTTTCCGAAACAGAGTTTCAGAAACCGTGCGTACATTATGACAGACCACGGAAAAATGAGCATTAACATTCCGCTCGAAAAGGTCAACTCAAAACATCTGACAAAAGACATAAAAATCTCCAAAAACGAAAACTGGCAGCCAAAACATTGGCACGCAATAATTTCCGCGTATAACTCATCACCGTTTTTTGAATATTTCAGAGACGATTTTGAGGAGTTTTTTACCAAAAAATATGAATTTCTGTTGGATTTCAACACGCAAATCATTTACAAAATTCTAAATATACTTAACATAAAACGTGAAATAAAGTTTACTTCGGATTATATTTTTGAAAACACGCCCGGTTATGAGGATTTAAGGCAAAAAATTCACCCGAAAACTCCACATACACAAGGCGTAAATTATTATGACTCAACGGTTTATCCGCAGGTTTTTGACTTTAAACACGGTTTTACGGAAAACCTCAGCATAATAGACGCAATTTTCAATATAGGCGAAGACACACATAATCTGCTCAAAAAAAATGAAAAATAAACTTGAATACCATATACCTCTGATTATCACGGCAATAATGGCGTTAGCGATAAAAATTCCGTGCTTTTTTATGCCGATGTGCTATTCGGAGGCGCAATTATATACCGACAAGGTTTTCGCGCTGAAAAACAGCGGTTTAACAACGGTTTTTGCCACTGACGGCAGCGTTCAACTGCCGGATTTGTTTTCGGCTTTAACGGCGTGTTTTTCGCGGTTTGTAAGTTCGGAAAATGTATTTTTGCATACGTTTTCTTTGATTTTTGCAGTCCTCTGCGTAATCACGGCTTATAAATTCGGAAAGTTTTTTTTCTCAGTTTACGGCGGTGTAATTTCAGCGGCTCTGATGACGGTTCAAAACGTTTTTTTGGCGCAGACGGGTCTTGTTCTTCCTCAAATGGCTCTTAACTTCTTTATTCTCTGCGCATTATACTGTTATTTCAGAGAAAAATTTGTATGGAGTTCTCTGCTTTTGACGTTAGCAGCATTGACGGACATATTAGGCATTTTGACAAGTGTTTTTGTCTTAACGGCATATTACAAAGAAAAATCAAATCGCGAATGGAAACTTTCAACAAACATTGCGCTTTGCCTGCCCGTAGTAATATGGTTTGCTTACCAGTTTTTGAGCGTTAACATCTGCGGAACGCTGAGCATAAGGGGATTCGATTTTGACGTTAAAAATCTGCTTAACATATTGAATTTCACGTTTATAGAGCAATTCAGATTTGTTTTGTCGGCGGTATTTTTGACAGCGGCACTGATAACGAAATTTTCAAAAAATACAGATTTTTATGCCGGCGACGTGTTTAAAACTTCGGGTATTTATTTCGGGTATATATTGGTTTTAGGTTCACTATTTCAAGCTGAAGAAAGTTTTAACATTCTCTTTGTCAGCATTTTAGCGATAATGACGGGTTGCGCGGTATCGCTTCTGAACATTCATTTCAGGTATAAGTATCTGATAACCTGCGGTTTAATAATAGTTTTTGCGGTTGATACGTTCATCGAAGAAAAATACACGGATTCGTATCTTAGTTACAAAGACAAAGTAGAAGTTGACAAAAAAGCCGTGTCAGTTTTAACGGACAAACTTCAAGGCGGCGAAACAATTCTGTGCGACAAATATTTCAAAATGTTTTTGGAACATTCAGCGTTAGGCTATATGACGCACAGTTACGAACTGCTACAAAACCACAAAATAGCCATCGCAATGCCAGATAGTGACGGAAAATTGTTAACAATAAAAACCAACTTTATGACCGCTCCTGAGTTCAACAATGAAGACTTCAAAAACATCTGTAAAATAAAAAAGAGCGGTTACGAAGTTAATATTTTTAAGAAATAAAAATCAAATTACCTTTATATATAATGATGAAAAAAAAGATTATCTCCGCTGCGATGTTGCTTATGGCAGTCGCGGCAAATGCTCAGTTGGCAAACAACATCAACCTCGGTTGGCAGTTTGCGCTCAACAACGACACCGCCAACGTGCCTACTTCGTGGCAAAATGTTGACCTCCCGCACGATTGGAGCATCTTGAACCCTCCGTTTCAAAGCGCACCTTCGGGCAACGAAAACGGTTA
>JAEEXW010000448.1 GCA_016287995.1 Bacteroidales bacterium | reverse complement strand
CATAACCGTCCTGATTGCCCATTTTGAAAGTTCCGCCTTTGACATCTATCACAGCGGGAGGATTTGCCGTCTGCGCCGACACATAACCCGCCAAAGGCAACATTGAAAACGCAAACAGCAGCGTTTTGCCGATAAAGGTTGAAAGTGCCATAAAAACCGTTTTTTTTAATTGTTAATTATTTTTCGCCAACCTCATTCCGTAATTAAAATTAAAGAAATGCGGTTCGGGACCATCTCTTGAAGTTACAGTGGCATGGTCTACCTGATAGTGCCATGAACCACCCCTTAAAACTCTGTACGGAGAAGCCGTCAAGTTTACGGGATTGTCTTTCTGAGACTTTGCGTAAAAATCCTTTGCATAATAATCAGAACACCACTCCCAAACGTTACCGCTCATATCGAAAATACCGAGTTCGTTTGCGTTTTTGGTGCCGACTTTTTGAGGTCCTTTTAGTTTTGAAGAATCGTCAAACCAGCATACGTCTATCGGATTTGCACTACCCGAATAGAGCGAGCCTTTTGACTTGTTGCCACCTCTTGCCGCAAATTCCCATTCAGCCTCAGTAGGCAGACGGTAACCGTTTTTGGAAGCGTCAAAATCGATTCCTCCGTCAGCGTTTTCAGAATAACACTTTTGCAAACCCTCCTTTGCAGAAAGCCAATTGCAATAAGCCACGGCATCATACCAAGTAATATGCTGCATAGGCAAATCGTCTTGCCAATCCCACCACGGATGAGTAGGCAAAGGATAATACTTCTTTGTGTCAGGATGCTCGGCATACCACGCAGAATCGGGAGCGTTAGGCATTTTATGCTCCCTTTTGTTAAGAAAATCCTTCGCAGAAGCATCGTTAATAAACTGTTTGTATTCCTTAACCGTTACTTCCGTTTTGGCAATATAAAAACTCTTAACGTTTACCTCATGAACGGGTCTTTCGTCAGAATCGCCTTTCGGAGCAGCAGTTCCGGGATTTCCCATCTGAAAACTACCACCGTCCACCAAAACCATTTGCGGTTTAGTTTGTGCATTCACAGCAAGTGAAATACAAAACAATGCTGCAATTAAAACCGTAATTTTATTCATCTCGCAAAAAAAATTTTATGGTTAGAGATTATTTTTCCTTGTATATTTAAAACGCAGTTACTATTTTATTGTTGCAAAAATTATACACAATTTTTCGCTTAGTTGCCAAAATTATTACTTTTTTTTTAAATAATAGCAAATTTAGCGTATATTTTTTTTAATTATTTTTTAATACACTAAATTTCAAGTAGTTGTAACTACTCAATAATTTTGACCTCCGTGCGGCGGTTTTTAGCCCTGCCCTCTGGCGTTGAATTGTCTACGCAAGGCTGCGACTGTCCGTAACCTTTTGCTTTTAAGCGTTTTACGTCAACTTTTTTATTAGTCAGATACTCAACAATTGCCTTTGCGCGATTTTCGCTGAGTTCCTGATTATGCGCCTGAGAACCCTGATTGTCGGTATGCCCGCCTATTTCAACCTTAATACCTTGATTTTCATGCAAAAAGGCTGCCAATTTGTCAAGTTCGTAAAAAGACTGAGGCTTGATTTCATACTTGTCTGTATCGAAAAACACGTTTTCGAGCCTTATCACGTTTCCTACAACAGGCTTGTCCAAAGCGATTTCAATGTACTTCCGCGTAACCGAATCGGGAAGGTTTTTTAAAGAAAAATTCACCGAATTCATAAAATATCCGTCTGAATTAACGTTTAGCGCGTAGTCTTTTCCTTCCGGCAAAAACAGCATAAGGTTAACAAATTCTTTCGCGGTTTTTCCTTTTTGAATTATTTTTTTCGCCGACAAATCCACCACTTCATATTCTGCGGCAAGTGGATTTGAAGTTTTTCTGTCCTTAACCAAGCCTGCGACAAGTAACGTTCTGCGCGGTCTAATACCTTGCGGCAACTCTATTTCATAGAGGTCTAACAACTTGTTCGGCTCTCTGTCGGAGGCAATCACCGCCGTATTTCCAAACACCGAGACCGCAAGACGTGTTTCATTGTCCCTTGTGTTAATCGGATAACCGAGATTGACAGCCTTTCCCCAAGAGCCGTCGTCTTGAAGTTTTGAAACAAACAAGTCCTGACCGCCCATTCCGATATGTCCGTCGGAGGCAAAATAAAGCGTTTTGTTGTCGGCGTGCAGTAGCGGGCTCGACTCGTCGCCTGCGGTATTAACGTTTTCACCTGCGTTAATAGGCTCCGACCAACGTCCGTCACCTACCAAACGGCAATACCAAATATCTTTTCCGCCGAACCCGCCCGGACGGTTTGAAACGAAATAAAGAGTTGAATTATCTGCGCTGAAAGCAGGTTGCGATTCCCAATAATTGGAATTAACTGGGGCCGGCAAAGGTTTCGGATATGTCCAGTCGCCGTCTTTTAGATACGAATAATAAATGTCGCAACATTTTATAAGTCCGTCAGGGCAAGTACATGAGGTAAAAAGCAAAATTCTTCCGTCCGACGAAATAAAAGGCGCACCTTCGTTGTTAGTTGTGTTAATTACTGCACCGACAGACCTCGCCTGCTGCCAATCTTCACCGTCCCTGCGACGTG
>JAEEXW010000447.1 GCA_016287995.1 Bacteroidales bacterium | reverse complement strand
CCGACAGCAAAACAGATAATTATATAAAAAACATATTAAACAACTAAGAAAAGTGGACAAAGAAGTATTAAACAAAATCAAGTCCGCGAAATTTCCCGACACGCCGGAGGGAAAAATCCTTGCGGACAGCGTACAAAAAATCGGTGAAATTACCGACGATTTCACAAAGCCCCAAAACGTCTCAACAACGAAAATTGACCTTACCGAAAAGGTTGAAAAAGCGGGCTTTACAGTAAAACAGTTTGAGGACGTTTTCGGCAACATCAAACGCAGTGAGGTGGATGCGGTTCTGTACGTTGCTGCCCAGTGTGCGGCACAGCCTGAAAACACCGACAAGGCAAAGAAACTCAAACTCGCAAAAGCCAAAATGAAAATGGCGGCTGCACGTCTTAAATTAATGAATTTTTAATAACTAAAAAACAGAAGTAAAATGAAAATTACAGCGCAGAATTTAGGAAAAGAATGGGACAACATCAAAGGTAAATTACCCAAGGAATTAGTAGAAATCGGAGAAGATTCATTTATCCCGATTATAAAAATGCTTGACGATTTTGACGAGGATATGATGAAAGATTTGGAGTTGTTTATCGAAAAGGTAAACAAATTTACCGACAAAGAAGACGAACCCAAAACAAAAGACAAAGCCGAGGTCAAATCCAAACCCAAAGCCGAACCGAAACAAGAGGCAAAACCAAAAACAGAAAAGAAGCCGAAAACAGAAAAGAAGTCCGAAACGGAAAAGAAACCGAAAAAAGAATCTAAGAAAAAAATCGGCGAAAATCCTGATTGGCTCAAAACGCTTAAAAGTTTCGTTAAGTCTTTTGCCGGACGTACAAAGGATACTTGGCGCGTTCGTGAGTTTGTAAAGGACATTCAGGCGTATTTTTCCAAAAAGCACGGCAATGCAACGCCTAACATCGACCTTATTCGCGAAATTCAGGACAAACTGTTGAAATTTGCCAATTCAGACGAGAAAAAGGTGTCGGTTCCTGAATATTCGGAACTTGTTTCAAAATGCAAAAAAGCGATAAAAGACAAAGATTTCACGGTCTCGAAAAAGACGAAAAAGCCTGAACTTTCGGCAAAAGAGTTAAGCGGTTTTTCGATTGGATTTTCAAAAAGGAAGTAAAATGTTTTCCGGGGCGTTGTTTGTCAATGCTCCGGTTTTTTAAACCAAAATTCAGAATGAAGAAAAAGAACTTTTCATGCCGGGATTGTGTTTATCTTCAAAAGCGGAACAATAAGTTTTTTTGTGTCAGGTGGTCGTGTTATACAACGTTGAAGTCAATAAAATTCAAAGAGGACGCTGATTTGAACCGGCTTTGTATTCCACATTCACGGCTGCTTGAAAACGAAATAAAATTGCTGAAAATCATATACGGCAAGCCGCTTTCAGGCATACCCGAAAATTCTATCCAAAATTTTCAAGAAAAAATTTGGAAATATGGATTTAATGATGTAACTTTGAAGCAATTAGATAACATTATAAACGATATACAAAATGGCAGAATCGAAACAGACACCGACAGAAGACTTAGGCAAATTGCAGAGCAATCCTCATGCGTTCAATTGCCACGAAACAACAACAGAGGAATGGTTAGAAATTGTTACAAACCCCAACGTAAGGGAAATGCTCTTATTGCCGCCGAAATCTGCACAGGAAGTTGCGGACGAACTAATAGAAGCACATCAAACTATTTTATCGAAGGACTAATAGAACGATGGGCAAAAAACGCAGGTTATTGGATTGATGACATAAGTGAATATGCAGCAAGCAAATCGTGGATTCGTGCCGAAAAATTGGACGGTAAAGAATCTATGATTTATACTACTATGTCAAACACGATAGTCAAAGTATGGAGTATGAAAAATTATTTTAATAATCCACGCCTTGCTGTTGAAAAAATTATATTACACAATTTCCTATTTGGTTCAGATACACCATTAAAAATATGCGGCTTTACCAAAATCAACCATTATCTACATTTTGTACTTGAACAGCCCATAATAAAGTATCAAAAGGAATCTTATAATAGTTTATCCATAGAAAGATATTTAAAAGAGAAATTTCCAAATAGGCATATCGATAAATATAATGGTCAATTCATTATACACTTTTCTGATTTTTATGTTTGGGATTTGCACGCTGGCAATGTTGTAAAGTCTAAAATGGATGGTAATTATTACGTAATAGATTGCAATATAATGTTTAAAAACACAACGTTGGGTTCATTATATAATTATTACAACTGTAAAGTAAATCCTTTAATCTTAAATAGTATTTCAGATTTAGATGCCATTATCTCTAAGGCAAATGATATGATTGACGCATTTGCTTATACAGGTTATTATCCAAGGTCGCACGAAGAGGCGATGATTCAAAGATATTGGAAAGACATAAAAAAGCAATGCAACCAACGTAAGCGAGAATTGAAAACATTTTTAAAATCTCCACTTTTCACAAATCTAATCAAACTCCTCAAAATCAGAAACAAAACAACTAAAAAAATACATACTAAATGAGCACATTTTCAATAGGATTTGGGGGCATTGTCCCCACTATGAGCGGCAAAACCGACTAT
>JAEEXW010000029.1 GCA_016287995.1 Bacteroidales bacterium | reverse complement strand
ATTTTCGTTAATTTGCTCGTCAATTAACGTCTATTTTTCTTTATAAACGTGAAATTAAAAGAATTATAACGGATTCAAGCGAATTACATAGAAAAATTTTTGTTCAAACGCTGCCTTACGGCGGCTGTTTCTTTTAAACGAAAATTATCGTCAATTTACTCGTCAATTAACGTCAATTTCCTATATGTTGTCAATTACTCATTATATATATTAAAAAATTGATGATAATTGACGAAAAAATTGACGGTAATTGACGTTAAAAAAATACAACGCCGCAAGGCGTTGATTGACGTTTATACGCTGATGACGCCTTTGATGGTCGGGTGGCATTGGTAATTCTCCAATGTGAAGTCTTCGTATTGGAAGGAGAAAATGTCCTTTACGTCGGGGTTGATGCGCATTGTGGGGAGCGGGTATGGTGTGCGTTGGAGCTGCGTGTGCACCTGTTCGAGATGGTTGAGATAAATGTGCGCATCGCCCAATGTGTGGACGAATACGCCAGGCTTGTAGCCGCAGACCTGCGCTATCATCATTGTCAGCAATGCGTATGATGCGATGTTGAACGGAACGCCGAGGAAAGTGTCGCCGCTGCGCTGGTAGAGCTGGCAGGAGAGTTTGCCCTCCGACACGTAAAACTGAAACATCGTGTGGCAGGGCGGCAACGCCATTTGGTCAACGTCGGCAGGATTCCACGCAGAGACGATGTGGCGGCGCGAATCAGGATTCTTTTTCAAGGCTTCGATGAGGTTGGCGATTTGGTCAACCTCATTGCCGTCGGGTGTGCGCCAATGCCGCCATTGGTAGCCATATACGGGACCGAGGTCGCCGTTTTCGTCAGCCCATTCGTTCCAAATCCTTACGCCGTTGTCTTGAAGGTATTTGATATTTGTGTCGCCGTTCAAAAACCACAACAACTCGTAAATGATTGATTTTAAATGGATTTTCTTTGTTGTAACCAAAGGAAAACCTTCCGAAAGCGGAAACCTCATCTGATAACCAAAATAACTGATTGTTCCCGTACCCGTGCGGTCTTGTTTTTTTGTTCCTTTGCTAAGTATTGTTTGTAATAAATCAAGATACTGTTTCATTTTTTTCTGTTTTGAATTTCGTCGCGGATTACGGAGGCAAATTCGTAATCTTCTTTTTCGACGGCTTTTTGAAGTATTTCGTTAAGTTCTTTTAAAGTCATGACGTTGAGGTTCGGTTTGGAGTCCGTAGGAAAAATTCCACCGTCTTCCGAAACCCAACCCGCTTTTGAAAGTACGACTTCATACGTGTAAATCGGACAGTTGAATTTCAGCGCGACAGCCACCGCGTCAGAAGTCCTTGCGTCGAGCCTTATAATATCATCCTCAGAAAAACCGGGCATACGGCAGACAATTTCGGAATAGAAAATGCCTTTTTCAACGTTTGTGATAATGACTTCCGTTACCTCTATGTTGAAAGACTGCGCAAACCTGTATATAAAATCGTACACCAAGGGCCGCGCCGGAGTAAAACCGTCAAGTTCTATTGCGATAGCCTGCGCCTCTGAAAAGCCTATAACGACAGGGAGTTTCCGTTTGCCGCCGGTCTCTTCCAAAATCAGCGTATACGCATTTTCAATGTTGGTTTTGTTGGCAATGTTTGCTACTGTCAGCGGTATTTTTTCCATAGGGATTTGTTTAAAAAAAAGTTTAGCAAATATAGATTTTTTTTTGGTCTCCGGCAATTTTTTCTTTAAAAATCATCAGAAAATTTACAAAAGTGTAAAAAAATGAAACCAAAACGTAAGATTATTTGTTACCGAAGTATTAATTTTACCGAAAATTTTTAACTTGTAATATTATGAAAAAGTATTTAGTATTAGTTTTAAGTTCGCTTGCAGCGGCAAATCTTAATGCACAAATTGGTCAGCCTTACATTCATGACCCCTCTACGATTGCAGAATGTGAGGGAAAATATTATACTTTCGGCACGGGTGGCGGCGGTCTTATTTCGGAAGACGGCGGCTACTCTTGGAAGGGCGGCGCAGAACGTCCCGGCGGCGGCGCGGCTCCCGATGTTTTGAAGATAAAGGACAGATATTTAGTGATTTACGGCGCAACCGGCGGCGGCCTTGGCGGCGGTCATTACGGTAAAATTCTTACGATGTGGAACAAAACCCTCGACCCGAAATCCCCAGACTTTAAATTTTCTAACCCTGAGGAAGTAACCTCTTCTGACGGTATGGAAGATTGCGATGCCATAGACCCCGGTCTTTTGCTTGATCCCGTAACAGGCAGACTTTGGTTTAGTTACGGAACTTATTTTGGCAACATCAGGCTCGTGGAACTCGACCCCGAAACCGGCAAACGCATCCCCGGTAACAAGGCTCTTGACATCGCTATCGACTGCGAGGCCACGGATTTGATTTATCGCGACGGCTGGTATTATCTTCTCGGAACTCACGGCACTTGTTGCGATGGTGTTAACTCCACTTACAATATAGTCTGCGGACGCGCAAAACAGGTTACCGGTCCTTATTTGGACAATGTCGGCAGAGATATGAAACAAGGAGGAGGTAAACTCGTGGTGGCTACCGGCGACAAGGCGGTAGGAGCGGGGCATTTCGGAAGGTTTATTGTTGACGAAGGCGTTGAAGTAATGTCGTGTCATTGGGAAGCGGATTTCAATCAGGGCGGAAGAAGCGTTCTTGCTGTTTTGCCTTTGGTTTGGAAAAACGGTTGGCCTAAGGCAGGCGAAAAAATCAAGGACGGAGTTTACGAGATTCAATCCGAAAGAAGAGGTTACGCTTTGGAAACTGCCGAGGATTTTGTAAGGATTCCGCAAGATAGACAAGCATGGTGGAGAATTAAACCAGATGACCCGGTTAAACCTCTTGAACTTCAAAAACTTAGCGATGTCGAAAAAACTTGGAAATCCGGCACTCGCGAAGTACGTTTGAGCGATTTTATGTTCCGTCCTAACCAGAATTGGAAAATCGAAGCCGTAGAGAACAAAGGCGGTTATCTCGGCAACCCGTATTTCAAAATCTCTATTGAAGGTACAACTCGCACTTTGACTGCCACAAAAGATTTGGAAGTGGTTGCAAAAGAGAGTTTTACCGGCGATGACTCTCAGTTGTGGAGAATAGAGCAAGCAACCGACGGTACTTACAGAATTATGCCAAAACGTATTGAAGGTCAGAGCGTTGATAACAAGACATACGTTCTTTATTCAATTGGAGACAGTACCCCGACTTTGAAAGAATGGGATTTTAATACTGATAATTCGAAATGGAACTTAGTTAAGCATTAAAAAAATTTTTTTAAGGCGAATATTTTTATAACTTTGCAGTTGGAAAATCTGTTAAAAAAATTATGAGTACTCTGACTGACAAAGAGTTTGAGACTTTGTTTAAAAAATATTTCGTGGCACTGACGGTTTTCAGCACGAAATTTGTTAAAGATACCGAGACGGCAAAAGATATTGTTCACAAATGTTTTATGAACGTTTGGGAGAAAAAGTCGCAAATACCTTACGATGGTAATAATATCAAGGCCCTTTTGTACCGTATAGTAAAAAACTTATCACTCAATTACTTACGGGATTGCAAAAAGAACGTCCCGGGCGAAGACTTCCCTGATATTGCGCAAGATAATTCCGAGGCTGATATGGATATTCAAGCCTCGGAACTTCAAGCGCAGGTCGTTGAAGCCGTACGGGAGTTGCCTGAAAGAAGTCGCGAAATATTTTTGATGAGCCGTTACAAGGATTTGCCTAACAAAACGATTTCCGAAAAACTTGGAATCAGTGTCAAAACCGTTGAAGCGCATATTACAAGCACTTTGAAGGCTTTGAGAATGAAGTTGTTAGGAAAAAGTTAGAAAAAAGACGTGTTTTTTGATAGGGTTTTTATCTTTTTATGTGTTATAAATATACATTTTATGTTATAAAGGATAAAAACATAACATGCAAACAGAAAAATATTAAAACCAAAATGAATACAAGCAATTGGAATGATATTCCGAAAATTACGGATTTGAGCCTCCTTGATATAGACGTTAACAAGGAATGGGCGAAGTTTGCCGCAAATGCGGGAATCAAAAAAGAACCTAAAATATTCTCTCTCAGCGGTTTATTAATGAAAATAGCCGCTGCGGTAATTGTTGTCTTGGGCGTTAGTTTTACCGTATATAAACTTACTTCAAAACCTTACAACCAAACTTTTGCCGCATTAAGCACTACCGTGGAAGCGGTTGTGGAAAATTCTACGCAAATCTCTCTTAATAAAAATAGTGAGGTGGTTTGTAGCAAAAATGATGATGTTTTTAGCGTTGACTTAAAAGGTCAGGCTTATTTTGACGTGGAAAAAAATCCTCAGAGGGAATTTCGTGTTAAAACCTCTGATGTTGTTGTGATTGTTCACGGTACATCGTTTGATGTTTGCGAAAAAGAAAATATGACCGTTGTGACGGTAACTTCTGGCAACGTAGAGGTAAGAAACAATCAGGGTGAGGTTAGAGAAAACCTTACACGTGGAAAACAACTTGTGTGCTTGAAAAATGGGGAAATGAAAGTTTCTGAGGTTGAAAATTTTAATTCAATCGCATGGAAACTCAAAAAGTTTGAGTTTAAAAATACCCCGATGAAACAGGTTGTAAGTCAGTTGAGTAAGGCATACGATTTCAAGTATTGCTTTGAAAGTTGCGAACTTGAAGAAATTCCGCTTACGGGAGAGTTTGACAATCAGTGCCTCAATTCTGTTTTGACTGTTTTGGAACAAACCTTGGACATCAAAATTGAAAAAACTGGCGAATATTACAAAATTAAAAAGTAAATGTGAATGAATGAAATTTGCCGCCGTTTTGTCTTGATAATTGCAATCTTGTGTTTTAATTTTGCAGTATCGGCGCAAAACGGCGGTAATTTTGTAAGCATATCTTATCAAAACGGAACGCTCAAAGATATTCTTGATGATATTACCTCCCAAACGGGTTTCCTTTTTGTTTATAATAGTTCGCAGGTCGACGACAAAGCAACGCTTGATATTAAAGTAAAAAACAAAGACTTGAAGCAGGTCTTAACTAAAATTTCTGAAATTCTTGATTTTCAATACATTATCACCGAAAAGCAAATCATCTTGAAACCCCGCCGTACAGAAGTGAGAGCCAAGGAAAGCGACAATTCAAAACTGCCCGTTATATCAGGTTATGTCAGGGATTTTAAGACAAAAGAGGTTTTAATCGGCGCGACAATCAGCGTTGAAGGCAAAAATATCGGCACGGCTACCAACGCTTACGGTTATTATGCCCTGCCTCTTAGCCGTGGTGAATACACTTTTATATATTCGTATTTGGGATATAAGCGCGAGTATGTAAAAGTGGTGCTCAGCGGCAGTGTCGACATTAACAAAGAATTGGAGGAGACTGAAAACACAATTGAGGCTATTTCAATCAGTAGCACAGGCAACAATGCCGGTCCGAAGGAGAGTCTCAGCAAAAGCGGCAGCAATATCAACGTCAAATGTTTTGCGCAGTATTCGGGCTTGGTTTTAGGCGGCGATTTAGCGGGTATCCTTGCAACAGACCACGGAATTACAAGACTTTCTGACGGTTCGGCGTTTTACAGCGTCCGTGGCGGCGGCAAAGACCAAAACCTTGTCTTGATTGATGAGGCTCCTATTTATCACCCTTCGCATTTGTTCGGCTTTTATTCATCTGTTTCTTACGAGGCTGTTAACGCGATTGACGTTTACACTTCGGATTTTCCTCTTAAATACGGAGGCAGATTGTCGTCCGTTACCGACATTAGAACCAAAGACGCAAGTCTCGGAAAATTCCGCTTAACGTGCGAACTTACGCCCTTTACAGTTACAAGCCTTATCGAAACGCCAGTTCATAAAGATAAAATCACCGCAACGGTTAATTATAGAAAATCCGTACTGAAATGGGCTCAGAGACTGCTTGACAAAACCGGCGACAATAGTTTTTATGATGTTAACGCCAAACTGCATTTTAAAGTCTCGTCCAAAAACCGACTTTACTTATCGTTTTACGGCAGCAATGATTATTACAATGGGCTTAACACTTCAACCGATTACGCTGTAACATGGCACAACATCGCCGCAACGGTGCGTGATTATCAGGTTATTGGGAAAAATCTTTTTATGAACAATTCCCTTTATATGGGGCAATATAGTTATAAGACTTTGACTAACGCTGAGCAAACGGATTATTGGGCGACTAATATTCAAAATATAAGTTTGAAATCAGACTTTGTTTACAATTCAGGCAGTAGACGGACATGCAGATTTGGTGCGGAGTATACTTATCACTTTTTTACGCCGGCAACCCTTTATACTGACAGAAAAAAAACTGACATCGGTCTTTTGACTGGTAACGCTGATAATATTGTGGTTTATGCAGGTTTTGAGTTTCAAGTCTCTGACAAAGTGGCTGTTAAGGCAGGAACGAGGTTTAATGTCTGGAACAATTACGGCGCGGCAAAAAGTTATTTTTACGACAAGTTGAAAATGAAATGGGATACGGTTTCTTATCCGAGAGGCAGATTTAACACTTTGACCGCTTTTGAGCCAAGGATTGCGGCGGTTTACAAGCCTGCTGAAAAAATCACGTTGAAACTTTCCGGCGAAAGAAACGTTCAGTTTTTGCACACTTTGTCAAACTCGATAAGTCCCTTTACTACATTGGATTTGTGGATTCCAAGTCGAAATTACTTTAAGCCTCAGTCTTCTGATGCGGTAAATTTTTCTTCGGAGTTCAGGTCTTCGGACATGATACTGACTTTTTGTGCTTATTACAAGTTTTCGGATAATCTTACGGAATATATTCAACATGCTAACATGCTGATTAACAGAACTATCGAAAATGAGTTTTATTTGGGAAAGGCAGATTCTTACGGTTTTGAGACCGCTGTCGAGAAAACAAGCGGCAAACTCCTTTTAAAAGCGTTTTATGCTTATTCGTATTCGAGACGTTATACGCCGGATTTGTCAAAGGAAAAGTACATTCCCGATTATAATATTCCTCATACGGTTCATTTGATGGCCTCGTATACGTTTTCAAAACGGTTTTCAGTAAAGGCGGATTGGAATTTTAATTCGGGGATTCCGTATACAAAGCCGACGGGATTTTTCTATTATGAAAATTATAAAGTGCCTTTTTTTGGCAGTCGCAACAATGCGCGTTTGCCGGATTATCACAAAATGAACGTTGCATTCGAGTATAATATTCCCGTGCGTAAAATCCGGAATTTCAGCCACTTGATAACGCTGTCTGTTTTTAATGTTTATAACCGTGTCAACTTTGTTATGGTCTCTTATAACAAAATAAAGGCAGAGGACGGAAAATACGTTATCCCTTCCAACTATGTCAAGGACAACGATTTTCTTGCAACGGGGCTTTCGCTTCCGGGTATAATTCCGATGATAAGTTATAAGTTTAAAATAGGGGAGTAGTGAAAAAGTGTGATTTTTTCTACTAAAATCACACTGAAAAATGTAAAAAATATTATTAAATTTGCATTTTTTCAAAAATATGAAAACATTACTATTTTATATCGTACTAATGATACTCATTAGTAGTTGTAAACTTGATGAAGAGTTGTCTTATTTACAATATGCAAATAATACGAAAGACACTATTATTGTGTTTGCATCACCTCAGATGGATACATCGTTATGAAAAAATTCTGTATTATAGTATTAGTTTTGTTATTGTATGTCAATGTATTTTGTAATTTGTATATGGATGAAGAAACGGAATCTATATACTATGCAAATAATACTGACACCTCTGTACACATTATTGCTAAAACACAATATGCAGATACAATTATGCCTTGTATATTCTCAGAGAATGTTCACAGAACGTCTGTTTCTCCGCATAGTGAGCGTGATGCATTGATAGATTTTGACTTTTTAAATAACACTGATACCATTACTCTTTTTATTATAAAAAAAGATGATGTATTGAATTATTCATGGAAAGAAATTGCTGACAATAGTATGTTTTTGAGCATATATATTCTGTCCAAAAATGATATTTTGTTATTGTCAGAAACGAAATTTAATAAAACAATACCATATCCGCCAACATGGAAAATGCGAAATATGAAGATTTATACACCCAAAAACAGATAATTATGAAAATATTGATTTTATTTGTGTTAACTGCTACATTATTAGTTAGTTGTAAGAAGTGTTATTTCGATTCGGATAATGCAGTTATCAAAAACGAATCTGATAAAAACATCGTAATACTTAAACTATATTATGATTATCAAAAAAATCCGAATGATACTATAATTTATGATGATTTTTCCGTTTACGAATTATCTATGAGGTCAATAAAGCCCAAAGAAACATTGAGTATCATATATTGGAATAAGCGGGAAAAAGATGTAATTTCTGCTGCTGATACTTTTTCGGTACATATTTTAGATGAAGAAGTTGTTTATGAATATTCTTGGAAAGAAGTTTGTAACAAATACAAGGTACTGTGCCGATACGATTTATCAGGACAAGATATAATTAATCTTAATTTCACCATTCCTTATCCGCCTTCCCCCGAAATGAAGAATATGAAAATGTATCCGCCGTATGAAGAACTGAATTTCCATTAGAAAAATTTAACAAAAAAGTCATAAAAAGATTTTTATGTTAGAAAAAAAGTTTCTAATTTTGCACACCCGATTATTATCAAAATTTATAATTAGTTTATTAAAAGTTTTAAAAATTTAAAAACGTGGATTCATTAAGTTTTAAAACCGTATCGCTCAACAAAGAGACAGTACAAAAAGAGTGGCTGTTGGTTGATGCTACGGATCAGACATTAGGACGCTTTGCGTCTAAGGTTGCCATGCTTTTAAGAGGTAAATACAAAGCCTCTTTCACACCGCATGTCGACTGCGGAGACAACGTTATCGTTATCAACGCTGACAAAATCAGACTCACCGGCAAAAAATGGGCTCAGAAAGAGTATGTTCACCATTCACTCTATCCGGGCGGTCAGAAAATCGAAATCGCTAAGGACTTTGCTAAAAAAGTAGACGGATACGAAAGAATTATCCGCAAGGCAGTCCGCGGAATGCTCCCGAAAAACAAACTCGCGGATGCAATTCTGAGCAATAATCTTAAAGTTTATCAGGGCGCAGAGCACAATCATGAGGCTCAGAAACCCAGACTTATTAACGTTAACGAACTCAGATAATCATGGCAGAGGTTACAAATACAATAGGTAGAAGAAAAGCCGCCGTAGCAAGAATTTTCTTAACTCCCGGCAACGGCGCAATCAAAATCAACGGCAAGGATTATAAAGAATATTTTACCGTTCCGCAGTTTCAGAAAGTTGCTGTTCAAGCACTTGACAAACTTGGTGTTTTGGCTAATTTCGATATTAACGCCAATGTTCAGGGCGGTGGTTTCAAAGGTCAGGCCGAGGCTGTAAGAATGGGTATCGCAAGGGCTTTGGTAAAAATCAATCCCGAAGACAGAGTCGCTTTGAAAAAAGAAGGCTTCTTGAAACGCGATTCAAGAGTTGTTGAAAGAAAGAAACCCGGTCGTCCGGGCGCAAGAAAACGCTTCCAGTTTAGTAAGCGTTAAAAAATTAAGTTTAGTATCCAAACTTTTCGGGACCGGCATCTCATGGGATTTGACATGTTGCTACCCGGAGGTTGATTTAAGTTGAACGTAAACAAAAAAATTCAAATGGTAAGTTTTGAAGAATTATTAGAGGCAGGTGTACATTTCGGACACTTGAAAAGAAAATGGAATCCTGCAATGGCCCCCTATATTTTTATGGAGAAGGGCGGAATCCACATTATAGATTTACACAAGACGGCTGCAAAACTCGAAGAGGCAGCAGCAGCCGCTAAACAAATAGCAAAATCGGGACGCAGAATTCTCTTCGTTGCAACTAAAAAACAAGCGAAGGAAATCGTTGCTGAAAAAGTTCAAGCAGTAGGTATGCCTTACGTAACAGAGCGTTGGTCTGGCGGTATGCTCACCAACTTCCCCACTATCCGTAAGGCTGTTAAGAAAATGAACACCATCGAAAAGATGATGACGGACGGCACTTTCGATCAGTTGTCAAAACGCGAAAAACTCCAAATCACCCGTCAGAAAGACAAATTGGAGAAGAACCTCGGTTCTATCGCTGACATGAGCAAAACTCCTGCCGCTCTTTTCGTTGTTGACGTTTTGAAAGAAAAAATCGCCGTTAAAGAGGCTCACAGACTTAACATTCCGGTTTTCGGTATGGTAGATACCAACTCTGACCCGAACTCCGTAGACTTTGTTATCCCTGCTAACGATGATGCTGCAAAATCGATTTCTATCGTTCTTGATGTTATCACGAAAGCAATTTCGGAGGGTTTAGCAGAAAGAAAATCTGACAAGGATAATGCTGACAATCAGAAAGGTCAGAACGCCGGTCAGAAACGCGGCAACAAAACCCGCGCTCGCAAAGGCGGTAACAACGAAAAGGCTAACGCCGACAAACCCGCAGAAACACCTGCACAAGAGTAATTTATTAAAAACGTAAAAAAAGACAATGGCTGAAATAAAAGCAAGCGACGTTAAAAAATTAAGAGATTTAACGGGCGCAGGTATGATGGACTGCAAAAAAGCCCTCGCCGAAAGCAACGGCGATTTTGACGCAGCCATCGATATTTTGAGAAAAAAAGGACAGAAAGTTGCAAGCAAACGCGCCGACAGAGAAGCCAAAGAAGGCTATGTTATCGGTAAAGTTTCTGCTGACAACAAAAAAGCATACGTTGTTTCGCTCAACTGCGAGACAGACTTTGTTGCTAAAAATGCAGACTTCATTAAATTTGCTCAGGATATTCTTGATGCGGCAATCAGCGCAGATGCCGCTGACATAGAGGCTGTTAAGGCTCTCGCTTACGGCAAAGGCACTGTTAACGATGAAATCATCAACCAGACCGGCGTTATCGGCGAGAAAATCGAACTCGGTTTCTACGGCAAAGTTTCGGGCGAAGAGGTTTACTGCTACAACCACATGGGCAACCGTTTGACCGCTCTCGTAGCCTTCAACAAGGCTCTTGATAACACAGTGGCAAAGAATGTTGCAATGCAGGTTGCTGCAATGGCTCCTATCGCTGTTGATAAAGACGGTATTTCTCAGGAAACTATCGACAAAGAATTGGAAGTTGCAAAAGAGAAAACCGTTCAAGAGCAGATTCAGAAGAAGGTTGAAGCCGCTTTGAAGAAAGAAGGCATCAATCCCGCTCACGTTGACTCAGACGATCACATCGCTTCAAACATCACCAAAGGTTGGATTACTGAGGAGCAAGGTAAACTCGCTAAGGAAATCAAAGCAAAAGTTGCTGCTGAAACAGTAGTTCCCGCTCAGATGATTGAAAACATTGCGAAAGGTCGTATCAATAAATTCTACGAAGAGGTTACTCTTCTTAACCAAAAATTTGAGCAGGACAACAAGATTACCATCAGGGAATATCTTAAACAGTCCGACAAAGATTTGACGGTTAAAGAATTTATCCGTTACGGTTTGGGTAATTAATTCTGTTTCTTTTTCATATTGAAATATATTATTAATAAAAAAATGAATTAAGATTGAGGCTGTCCTTTTGGGGACAGCCTTTTTTAACAAAATTCTCCTTATTTATTTTGAATCAGAATAATATTGAAGAGCCGAAAGACGAATTTGAACTCGGCAAAGTAATCGTTTTTGACAAGCCTTTGAAATGGACTTCTTTTGATATTGTCAACAAAGTCAGATATTTGCTTCGTCATTACAGAGGGTTGAAAAAGATAAAAGTTGGTCATGCCGGCACCTTAGACCCTTTGGCAACAGGCGTTTTGATTGTCTGCACCGGCAAAAAAACTAAGGAAATTCTTTCTTATCAGGAACACACCAAAGAATACGTTGCAACTATAAAACTCGGTGCAACAACTCCGAGTTACGACCTCGAAACCGAAATTATTCCTCAAAGTGATGCTTCGCATATCACTGAAAATGACGTTGTTAACTGCCTTAAAACTTTTCTTGGTGAACAACTTCAATATCCGCCCGTGTATTCGGCTAAAAAGATTGACGGTAAACCTGCGTTTTTGTTGGCGCACAAGGGTAGGGGCGACGAAGTGAAAATGAGGGCTCAACAAATCGAAATTTTTGACCTTGAACTTTTGGAGTTTGATGACATGAACAAAGAGTTTAAAGTGCGCGTTGGCTGTTCAAAAGGTACATATATTAGGTCTTTGGCTCACGATTTTGGTCAGAGAATTGGCACCGGTGCTTATCTCGCTGGTTTGTGTAGAACTAAGATTGGTGAAATTTCGTTAAAAAACGCCGTTACGATAGAAAATTTTGAGAAAATTTTGTCTGAATCTCAAAAAAAATTATTAACTTTGCAGTTGTTGCAATAGATATATTTACCTCTTAAAATTTAAAGGTTTTCAAATGAAGTTATCCAAATTTAAGTTCGATTTGCCTGACAAGTTGATTGCACAAAGCCCTTCTCAAAATAGGGACGAGTGCAAACTTATGGTTCTTAACCGTGCAAAAGGTACGATTGAACACAAAAAATTCACCGACATCGTAAAATATTTCAGCGACGGCGACGTAATGGTTTTTAACAACACAAAGGTTATTCCTGCACGTTTGTA
Organism: Bacteroidales bacterium; assembly: GCA_016287995.1. Taxonomy (GTDB): domain Bacteria; phylum Bacteroidota; class Bacteroidia; order Bacteroidales; family UBA3824; genus UBA3824. Next base: position 1,521 of record JAEEXW010000029.1, on the reverse strand, counting down.
TGGCAACAAGGAAAAAACAGGTGCGAAAATCGAAGTTTTTCTTCTTAGGGAATTGAACAAGGAGCAGAGACTTTGGGACGTTTTGGTAGACCCTGCAAGAAAAATCCGTATCGGCAACAAACTTTATTTCGGCGAAAATGATTCGCTTGTTGCGGAAGTTATTGATAATACGACTTCGAGGGGAAGAACTTTGAAATTTTTGTTTGACGGACAGTACGACGATTTCAAAAAAATGCTTTACGGCATGGGAGAAACGCCGCTTCCAAAATATATTCACCGTCCGATAACAGAGGAGGATGCTGACCGTTATCAAACTATTTATGCAAGGTTTGAGGGTGCGGTTTCGGGACCTGCCGCAGGTTTTCATTTCAGCAAAACACTGCTCAAAAGACTTGAAATCGTGGGTGTTAACTTTGCCGAAATCACTCTTCACATGGGTCTCGGACATTTGAGAAGCGTTGACGTGGAAGACCTCACAAAGCATAAAATGGATTCCGAACAAATTATTATCGGTGATGATTGTGCCGAAACGGTAAACAGAGCAAAAGAGGCGGAGAAAAAGATTTGCGCCGTCGGCATAACTACGCTTAAAACATTGGAATCTTCGGTTTCAACTAACGGATATTTAAAGCCATACGACGGTTGGACCAACAAGTTTATTTTTCCTCCGTATGATTTCAGCGTGCCGTCGGCGTTAGTAACTAATTTCCATCAGCCATATTCTACGATGTTGATGTCGGCATGTGCATTTGCGGGATTTGAATTTTTGATGCAGGCTTATCAAGAGGCTGTCAAAAAGAAATACGCTTTCGGCGATTATGGTGATGCAATGTTAATATTATAATTAAATGTGAAAAAACGAATTGAAATTATTTCAATTCGTTTTTTTTGTATTGTTTTACAGCCTCTTCAAAGGCTTTTTGCCCTGTGTGGTAGGTCGGAAACAAATCGTAAGTTAAATTTATTATTTCTTCTATTCCCGTTCCGAAATCGAAAACTGCGTTTTTAAAACTATTGATATTAATTCCGTCTCGTTTTACTAAGTCGAATTGAGCGTCGGCGTAGCCTATAACGTCCGGCATTGACGGCGAAAACGTAAAGTCTCCACCGCTTAATCTTAGCGAAAGAATATCTTTTAAGTCTTTGTTTAGAAAATGCTTTTTAACGTTTTGTTCTGCAATAAGATACGCATCTAACGGCAAATCTTCTTCAAAGAACTCTGCCGAAGAAATTTCTTGTATATCGTCTTTTGAAAAACTATAATTATTGATAATAGACGGCAATAAATTTTCAAAATCTTTTTCGCCGTAACTTGTAATGTAAAAGTCGTTGCAGCGTTGAAAAAGATAGTTGCCGTTGGGAATGTAAAGCGGTTTGCCGGCTTTTAGCGGGGGTTTTTCGGCGGAAAGTCTGCGCTGAAAATAGTTGAAAACGGGTATGTCGTTTAGCGGTTTTATAAATCCTTTTTCAGGAGAAAACTCTGGAACGAAACCGTAATTTGAGCCTAAGTTTCTTAGGGTT
>JAEEXW010000446.1 GCA_016287995.1 Bacteroidales bacterium | reverse complement strand
TTTTTCGATGGCTTTCTTCTTGATTCTTTTCGGGTCCATACCCGCGCCGTCGTCAGTTACCGCTATAACGACCTGAGAACCTGAATAATAGGCTTGAAGAATGATTTTTCCGGCCGGCGGTTTTCCTGCCGCCTGTCTTTCCTTAGCCGTCTCGATTCCGTGGTCGATACTGTTTCTTAAAATGTGCATCAAAGGCTCTGAAATACCTTCGATAAGCGTTTTGTCGAGTTCTGTTTCCGCGCCGCGCGCCTCAAACTCGATCTCCTTGCCGACTTCCCTCGAAAGGTCTCTTACAAGGCGTCTGAACCTTACCACCAAATAGTCGATAGGAATAAGCGTAATGCTAAATGCCGTATCCCTCAACTGACGCGAAATGTTTTCGAGGTTTTCGGTAATCCTCGTGAGTTCGGCGTCCTTGTTTTTCTCGGCGTAAAGGTTGAGACCCGCCTGAGTGGTAATAAGTTCGCTGACAAGGTTCATCAGAATGTCAATCTTTTCGGAAGCCACCCTGATACCCGAAATCGACGACTCTTTCGTAAATTTCTTAATATGCTCGTCGCCGGAATTGGTTTTAGCGGCATTTTCGGCGGCTGCACTCTCGTTTTTGGCCTTTTCCAAAGCAGTTATCGCCTCGGCTAAGGTCTTGATTTTGTCAAGGTCGAACGGAAAATCCTGAGGGCAGTCCAAAAGCGGCTCTATGCCTTCCATCACAAAAACATCGGCATCGCAGAGTTTCTGAATCGTGATTTCGCAGTCGTCCTCCACAAAAATAAACACGTCCTTGATTGCGTCTTCGTCCTTGTCGGTAGTAAGGATAACCTCCCACCAAATGTACGTGTCGTCAAGAACAAAATTCTCAAAGTCGGGAATGTTGGAATAAAAAATATTGACCTTTGTCTTGCCCAAACCGACAAGTTCGTCAATAAGGAAAAACGGATTTGTGCCGTTTCTTTGGATATGCTCGTAAGGCTTTACTTTTATGTAAAAAGTTTTAAGACCTGCATCCTTCTGGGAAGACTCCTCCACTGCGGCTGTCGTGTTGGAAAAGTTGTCGCCGTCAAGAATAGCGTCAATCCTTTTGTTGAGGATTTCTTCGTTGCGCTTGATTTCGGCGGTTTTGCTCCCGTCGTCGTTGAGCATACTTGTAATGTGGTCGGCGGATTCAAAAGTAATGTCAAGCATCTCGCGCGAGACTTTCAGTTTTTTCTGACGCACAAGATCATACATATTCTCCAACTTGTGAGTGTAAGAGGAAATGTTATCAAACCCAAACATACCGCCGCCGCCTTTCAGGGAGTGCATAATTCTGAAAATGCTGTCCACAAGTTCGGGATTCTGCATGTCCTGTTCAAGTGTCAGCAAAGCCTGTTCAAGTTGGTTGATAAGGTCAGATGCCTCTTCCAAAAATTTTTTTTGAAAATTATCCATCGTTAATCCGGGTTTTTTTAACTTAACAAAACTTAAAGTTAACTTTTACTTCTTTTCTTCGTCATCAATTATCTGATAACTTTGCTGATTGCAGCCAAAAGTTTTGCGGGAACAAAGGGTTTGATAATCCAGCCCGTTGCACCGGCGTCCTTTGCCTCGATTTTTTTCGCCAACTGCGATTCCGTGGTAAGGAACAAAATCGGAACCCTGCTGTAACCTGCCGTCGCACGGATATACTTGATAAGACCGATGCCGTCCATTTCGGGCATGTGAAGGTCCGTGATTACAAGGTCAATCGTGCGCCCGTCAAGAAATTTCTGGGCTTCAATACCGTTACCGGCTGCAAATACTTCAAAACCTGCGTTTTGCAGAGTAAAATTAACTACCTCGCGGATACTTTCCGAATCGTCTACAATGAGTATAGTTTTTGCCATCGTTTTAAAGTTATAATTTTAAATTTTTGTTTACTTTTTTTGTCTATATATATAATGTGTGTATCAGTTTTCCTGCTTGACTGACAGGACATCAGCCAAATCCTTGATACCGCAATTGCTTAGAAGTTGTGAAACTTCGTTTGAAAGACCGCACTTAAACGTAAGTTTTTTCTTGTCCCTGACAAAACTGTTTTTAAGAGAGTAGAAAAACTGAAAGGCGGCAACATCAAATCCTGTGATTTGTTTTAAATTGACCGTCAAAACATCACACGAGGTAACCGAGTCTTTCATCTTGGCGGCAAGCAGGTCTATATTCTGAACCGAGATGTCGCCGGAAATTTCGTATTCCCGCGTGCGGTTTTTTACGTCCTCCGATTTTATCTTAACTTCCATAAATTACTGTTTTACAACATTATACATTAACAAGAAAAGATTATTCCACGACTTTTCGAGAAACAACTTTCCAATAAATTCAGTGCATTTTTTATGCCAAAATTTAAGCCCGTAAGAGCCGCTTTTTTTGAAAGTTAAAAATAAGCAGTTTTTTCTTTTTTGACAAATTTTTTTGAGTTTTTTTTTCATTTTTTTTCATTTAGGATTGATTGTCAGGAAGTTAATATTTAAGGAATAATTCATCAAAAGCGTAAAAAAGTCAAAATTGTCAAAAAAATAAAAAAATATTTTTTTGATTTTCATTTTTTGCTTACCTTTGTAAACTAAAAATGCAAAGAAAATGGCAGAC
>JAEEXW010000445.1 GCA_016287995.1 Bacteroidales bacterium | reverse complement strand
GTTTTATCAGTTTGAAAAGGTCTGACTGCGTTCCCGGCGTTTTGCTGTCAGAAAGGTCTATTTTGTAGACTTTGCCGTCCGAAAAATCGAACTTGTCTTTTATAAACCCGTTAGCAACAATCACCTGCGGCGATGATTTTTTTGAAGTTTCAAAAATAATTCCGTCATTGTCAATATAATACGACTGCCCAGTATTATTAATTACCATTAGCAGAGGTTTTCTTTGAACAATGTCGATTTTGAGTTTGCCGGATATTGTTTTATAAATTGAGGCACTCCTTATAAAAGGATGTTTTTTCAACACACCGTCAATTTTATAAATATCAATACTGTCCATTTTGTAGCCTTCGATTTTGTCCACAACATTGTATATCAACTGCAAAACATCATTCTGTTCCACAAAATGAACATCTTCGGTACTATCAATACTGATAACGATTTCATCGCACCTCGTATCGTGAAACCTTCCCGTAGCCCAACACATTACAAGTAGCAGCAGAATCGCAAGCGACAACTTAAATATTTTCCGTTTTGACACTTTCATCTTGTCCCAACACTTGTTTTAACGGTTGAATAAGTCTGTCAATGCTGCCTGCACCCAAAGTTAAAAGAACCTGAGGTTTTTCCTGCACTATTTTTTCAATAATCTGTTCTTTTTGATTAATCAAAAAAGTGTTCTTGTTTTTCATAAGACCGGCAATAAGTTTTGAATCCACCCCGACAATCGGTTTTTCGCGTGCAGGATAGATGTCCATCAAAATCACCTCGTCTAAGAGATCGAGACTTTTTGCGAAGTCAGTCGCAAAATCCCTCGTCCTTGTATAAAGGTGAGGCTGAAAAATACCGGTAATTTTCTTTCCGGGGAAAAGTTCCCTGACAGAATTTATTGTTGCCGAAAGTTCCCTCGGATGATGAGCGTAATCGTCAATATAAATGACATCAGAGGTCTGAACATGAAAATCCATACGGCGTTTTACACCCATAAAAGTTTCTACGCCTTTTTTTATTATCAAATCATCTATGCCTGATAATTGCGTTGCGGCAATGCAAGCCATCGTGTTTTCTATGTTGACACGTCCGCGTGCACCAATTTTTACGTCCTTGATAACACCCTTAGGAGTAACAGCGTCAATTACAAAAAAACCGTTTTCAAGTCTGACATTTTCTGCATAATAATCCGCCGTTTTGTCGTCGTCCGAATAGATTATTTTTTTTATACCTTTGGTATCAATAAGTTCTTCAATCTTTTTATTAACGATTACCGCCCCGTCTTGTTTACCTTTTTGAGCAAAACTATTGAAAGTTGCAATCAAATCAGCCCTATCTTTGTAAATATCCAAATGATCGGCATCAACGTATGTGATTACCGAAACCCTCGGCGTTAACCACAAAAACGAACGATCAAACTCGTCAGCCTCCGCAACAAGCAGAGTTTCAGAGTTCTCAAACGCCTCTTTATTTTTAGGCATCATCAGATTGCTGTCAAAATTTTTTGAAATACCACCTAAAAACGCAAAACTATCCGCGCTATTACACCTTAATATATTAGCAATAACGCTTGAAGTTGTAGTTTTTCCGTGTGTTCCCGAAACTGCAATCAAATTATACTTATCGGAAATCATGCCCAAAACCCTCGCCCTCTTAATCAGAAAATAGCGATTGCCGGCAAAATATCCGAAAATTTTATTGTCCTGAGGTACGGCAGGAGTAAAAACCACCATAGTTTTCTCCTTCTGCGCCATACAATTCATCGGAATAAGCGAAATGTCATCGTTATAAACAATCTCAATGCCCTCTTTTTCAAGACTTTGCGTCAAAGGCGAAGGAGTAAGGTCATAACCGTAAACCTTCTTGCCAAGGAGATTGAAATAACGCGCCAAAGCACTCATTCCGATTCCACCTATACCTAAAAAGTATATATAATTAATTTTGTCAAAATGATTCATTTCCGTAAAAGAAAAATATCAAATTGTACTTTTAATTTTCATTTTCATTAACTTCCTTATCTTCAAGCAGAATATCAATTCTGTTAAGATAATTTTGAACCGTGGTTTTATCGCAGTCCTTTTTTAAGAACTCCGTCAAAGCGCAGTTGATACAATAAACAGACGATGAAATATTGTCTTGCTGTTGAACAAGTCTTCTCAGAGCCTGTCTTCTCTCTTTTATAAGATTAAGTTTGTATGCTTCCACAAGGTTCTTTTTCCCGGCGTAAGGCTGATAAACGTATTTCGTAAGTTTTTCTTCCGAAAACGATTCACCGGGCATTTGAGCCAAAAGAGACTGATAAGCAGAAAAATCGCTGCTTAATTTTTCGTTAAAATTTTTCACGTCTTCATCCCAAACACTTTGCAAAGCCTTCAAAAGGATTTTTGCGACATCGTTTTGGTCGTAACGCGGAGTTTTAAGATAAGAGTTTATGCTTTTTGCATACGTAGCAGCAACAGTATCTCCCATAACGGAAAACTCTTTCTGAATCATCGTACAGCATTTTGAAAACGCAGACTGCTTTCCCGTAAAACCATCGTCAGCCAAAAGTGCATATTCCTGAACCGCTTGTTTGTAAAGGGTCAGCAAATAAATCTTTTTTCTTATCACCGTATC
>JAEEXW010000444.1 GCA_016287995.1 Bacteroidales bacterium | reverse complement strand
GACAAATATCGTTATATTGTCTGAAATCAACGATTGTTTGCGAATCTTTTTGAGAAAATATCGCCATTGGGAATACCTCACCGCAAATATAAAATACCCTGATTTCATAATTTTTGACAATTTCTTCCTGAATTAATGACGATGAAAAATAATCAGGCAGATTACTGATATTATCATTTCCAACTTTTGATGTATACATAAATCCGTATTTATTTTCGTCTATTATGATATTAATAGGATCTACCAATGATTTTGAAATATAATTTTCTCCGTTTTTTAAAAACTTTTTTCTATTAATTATAAAAGTTTTAGGAATGTATAAACCACACTCTGCCGCTTTTTTTAGCATAAGTATTTTGTTTAATCCTGTAGAAGTATATTTTGTAAGCCATTTTTTATTATGTAACATAAGTAGTATAGTTGAAATAGTTCTTCTAAACTCTGCTTGCAACAATTCTATAATTTCATAATCAAACTTATTGTCTATTAAAAAATTATAACATACGGTATTAGAAAAATCACCGAATTTTCTAAACCAAACAGAATTTATATTATCTATACATAATGGCTGACTATTAAACTTCAATTCTGTTGAATTATTATCAAGAGAAAAAATCACATCAGAGGTTAAAAAATCGTCTGAATTTATGCGTATGAACGGATGATTAAAATATCTTAACCAATCAGAAACATAATCAGCACTCAAATCACCATTGTTACTTAGAATTAAAATCATAATTTTGATAATAATTTAATTTGCAATGGGAATTACAAAAAAATAAGAATTCCCATTGCAAATACATTTAAGATAGGTTGTCTTCTCCTTTATCCTTATCGTTCGCCTTATTTTTACCATTGCTATAACAAGTTGCACACCTATGTTTTTTTGCAAATTGTCCTCCTACAATTTTTTCGGTTTCTTGCAGATTCATGTTTTCAAATTTTTCATCGTTCAACTGCTCGAAGTTGAGTTTTTTTTCTAATGTTTGCATTTTTTTGATAATTTAAAAATGATTAATAAACTATGGCTCATCGCTTGTACTTTGCAACTTGCCGGTTAACTTTAAATTCAAGTACTTAAACTACCTACTTCTTACGGCTTTCGGCATTTTACCGCTCTGTTTTTAATAAAACGGAGAAAAAAATCTTTCGTTCTTTTTATTTGCCACCTCCGGGGATAACCACTATAATAGGCGGTTGTCCGGGAGCAGGGCTGCCTGTTTGTTCGGGAAATCTGCCATTCGGCGGATAAATCCACGTCAAAACAAAAATCATAATAAATAAGAACTTTGAAATTTTTTGTTTCATTTTTGTTCGTTTTATTGATTAAATTTTTCGGTTGCAAAGTTATAGTGGGAAAAAACATTTGTCAAGACCTACCTTGCAAACATTTTGCTTAAATTCAAATAAATCAATCATTTGCATTTTTAGTTACTGTAAAATGCAAGGTTTTTAGTTTTTTTTGCATTCACGCAATCAAAATCTTGCAATAATGCAAAGATTTGATAATGTTATATTTAAATATTTTTTTGTATCTTTGCAACCAAAATCACTGACACTATGAAAAAGTTAAATATTATAGCAATTTTTATATTGTTTTTTACATTAACGGCGTGTTTTAAAAAAAAGTCTGATTTGTATCGAAAATTAGAAAATGTTGATTATTTAATTAGAAACAACCAAAGAGATTCTGCTGAAAGTATTTTTAACGCACTTGATATGGCAAATGCAGAGGAAAAAGAAATCACCTTATATAAGACTATATACGTCAGATTATCAGGTGTTTATAATTATATTGTAAATATTGATTCGTCCTATTCTTTTTCCGAAAGATATTTTGAAAATAAAAACGATAAAGCCTATTTGTCGGAGTTTTATCTAAACAAAAGTTCGTATTGTATATACAAAGATATGTATGACAGCGCAGCATATTATTTAACGAAATCAGAAGAACTGGCTACTGAAATTATTGATTATTATCTTTTAGCACGAATTTATTGGGACAAAATAAGTTTTTATTTATTGATGTGTGATTATGAAAATGTAAAAATGTGTGCAGAATTACAATTATTTTATGCAGAAAAATCAAAGAACCAACGTCAAATTGCATACGCAACATTAAATAAGGCTATCTCATATCAAACTTTATCGCAAAACGATAGTGCAAGTATTTTTTTGCATGCTGCATTACTTTTGGATAAATATATGAAACCAAAGGATATAGCCTTTATTTACAATTCGTTAGGAGAATTAACTTTGGACAAAGCCCCGAATATTGCAAAAGATAATTTTGAAAAAGCATTGAAATTATATCCTAATTATCAGCAAGCAAAAATAAATCTCGCAAAAGTTTATTTGATGAATAATGATATTCCGCAAGCAGAAACTTTATGCGACGAGTGTTTAAATTCAGATTGGGCAGAAAATAGAATTGAAGTTTTAAAAATACTTTGCCAATGTAAATTTACGCAAAATAATATAAATGAGGCATTTAAAATACAAGAAAAAATAATTGCCGAACAAGATTCAATGGGAAAACGTGTTGAAAAAACAAGAGTTCTACCACACGAATATTATACATCAGCAAAAATTGAAACCAAAGTTACAAATTATTTGCTATA
>JAEEXW010000443.1 GCA_016287995.1 Bacteroidales bacterium | reverse complement strand
TTCGCTAATTGTTTGAATAGCAGTGCTTTGTGAAGTTTTTATGGCGTTGTCTTTGCCGGTATTGGCATCGCTTAAAAAATAATAATTGACTTCGCTAAACAGATGTTTTTTAATGAGATACATTTGTTCATCTGTATCGTAACTCCAAGTATCCGCACCGTTAGCGTAAAAATAAACTGCGTTGTCTGAGTTATAGATGAGAGTTTCTAAAAAATCCTGGCGTTTTTCTTTGTTGTAAAACGGCAGCATACCGGCGTTGCCGCAAAAAATTCTGACGTTTTCGGGGTTTTTAAAGCCGAGTTCGCGGAGTTTTTGATAAGAAATTTTGTAAATGCCCGAAACCGGAATTTCTGCTTTTACCCAGTTTCCGCTTTGCATAACAGACTGTCCGGGGGCGTGAAAACCTGAAAAAGCAAATGTAAGAATTATAAAAAATCTTTTCAACTTAATTGTTTTTAACGGGTTTGAGACCGTGTTGCTCTCCTAATTCTATCATCAGAGCGTATGCCGCTTCAAAAGAGTTTTCGATTTTTCCGTCGAGAATTGCGTCTTTGATAACGTCTTTTATTTCGCCGACCGTCCTTGAAGGTTTCAAATTAAATGTCTCCATAATGAGATTGCCGTCAACAGGCGGCTGCCACGTTCTCACAAAATCTTTTTGCTCCAATTCTTTAATTTTGTGGCGTACTGTTTTATAGTTGTTTAGAAATTTTAATTTTTTCTCTTCAATTTTAGAAGTAATGTCTGCTTCACACAAAAGCAACAAATCATCCAAATCTTCGCCTGCATCATACATCAGACGTCTTACGGCAGAATCTGTTATCTCGTCGTTTGAAATCGGAATAGCCCTGTGATGCATTCCGACGAGTTTTTGGACGTATTTCATTCTGTCGTTGAGCGGCATTTTAAGGCTTTTGAAAATTTGAGGAATCATTTTCGCGCCGATAAATTCGTGGTTGTGAAAAGTCCATGTACCGCCGTTGAATTTTTTGACGTTTGGTTTTGCGATGTCGTGAAATAGAGCCGCATATCTTAGCCACATATTATCGCTCTTTTGGGCAACGTTGTCTAAAACTTGCAGAGTGTGTAAGAAGTTGTCTTTGTGGCCTTTACCTTCTTTTATTTCAACACCTTTCAACTTTGTAAGGCTTGGTAGAATTTTTTCTAAGAGGCCGCATTTGTCAAGCAACATAAAACCTATTGACGGTTTTTTGGTCATCATAATTTTGTCCAACTCGTCAACGATTCTTTCTTTTGAAATTATTTCTATCCTATCGCGGTTGCGTGTTATAGCGTTGAAAGTTTCGCTTTCGATAGTAAAACCTAAGCGACAAGCAAACCTTATTGCCCGCAACATTCTCAGCGGGTCGTCAGAGAAAGTTATGTCAGCATCAAGCGGTGTTTGGATAATGCCTTTGCTCAAAGCCTCCAAACCACCGAAAGGGTCTATTAATTCACCATAATCCTCTATATTAAGAGAGATAGCAAGCGCATTAACAGTAAAATCCCTGCGTTTTTGATCGTCTTCCAAAGTACCTTCTTCAACGATAGGTTTGCGAGAATTTCTGTTATATGACTCCTTTCGTGCGCCGACAAATTCGAGTTCTATACCTTTGTAACGCAACATAGCGGTTCCAAAATTTTTAAAAACCGTTACGTTTTGCTTGCATTTTAATTTGTGGCCGACAGTCTCCGCGAATTCGATTCCGCTACCTTGAACTACAAAATCTAAATCTTTGCACGGAATATTCAGAAGTAAATCTCTAACGTAACCGCCTATGACATAGACTTTTATATTTTTTTCTGCGGCAACTTGTGCTATTTGCCCGAATACGGGATAGGTTAACCTGTCTTTTAAATTGGCCATTCTAATTTTTGTTAGTTATTACAGACTCTTACGCTTTATGAGTTTTATTATTTCTTTTAACCTCAAATACTGCGTATGCGATACCTGCTATTACTGAAAAACTTAACAAAACATCAATAAACAATTCTGTATTCATTTTTTCCGGTTTTAAATTATTTTAATTATTCGATTGCAAATTTAACAAATAAAAACGTTTTGTGTTACACTTTTTAAGTTTTTTTTACGTTTTTTTTATGTTAAGAAAATATGAAATTAATGCTTATTTTGTTTGCTTTGATATTTTACCAATCATTGTTTGAGGTAACGATAAACAGCAGTAATATTTAATGTAATTTTGCAATGAAAAATTTGCAGAACAGAATATCGTACTTTGATACGCAACGCAATTGATGTAGACACTTTATATATAGTTGATGATATACGAATACACCTCTGTCTATTGTATATTACCCTTCCGGGTGGTGTCTACCGAATCCTATGGAAAACAAATCTTATAAGAACGACATATAATTTTAACATTTTACACAATGTGTAAAGTCACAAAACGGACTAATTTTAACATTTTACACAATGTGTAAAGTCATTATCTGACTTCCTTTTCTTATTTTACACAATGTGTAAAGTCATTATCTGACATCCTTTTTTGATTTTACACAATGTGTAAAGTCGTTATCGGACTTGCTTTTTTGATTTTACACAAAAAAAAACTGTTTTTTCCCCCTTGTAAATCACACATCTACAATCGATAAAAAAAATCT
>JAEEXW010000442.1 GCA_016287995.1 Bacteroidales bacterium | reverse complement strand
ACTCGTGAATTTTGATTTCAGACGAGGCTTTAAAATCGCTGCCGGGGTGTTCGTGATAGCGGATAAGATTGACCCTTGACGGAATGTTTTTCAAAATTTCCGCTAATTTGCGGGCATGTTTTGCGCTGTCATTAAAGCCCTGAATCATAATATATTCCGCTGAAAATCTCCTTTGATGGCGGAAATCGTATTTTTCAATCATCTTAATAGTCCTTTCAAGCGGCTGGGCATTTTCAATCGGCATAATCTGAGACCTTTCTTCGGGGGAAGGATTATGAACTGAAACCGCGGGATGTACGTCAGTTTTTTCCAAAAAGTCTTTCAGCGCGGGCAAAACACCTACCGTTGAAAGTGTAATTCTGTGCGGCGACATCGCGTAACCGTAGTCGGAAGTAAGAATTTCCAACGCTTTTAAAATATTTTCAAGATTGTCCAAAGGCTCGCCCATTCCCATAAAAACGAGATTTGTGAGCGTATTTCTTTCGGGTAAGGATTTTATTTGGTTTAGGATTTGGTTGACAGAAAGGTTTCCGCCAAAACCCTGCAAACCCGTATTACAAAACTTGCAGCCCATTTTGCAACCGTTTTGACACGAAATACAAAGCGTTGCGCGGTCTTTGTCGGGAATATAAGCGGCTTCTACATAGCGATTTTCACCCGTCTGAAAAAGGTATTTTTTTGTCCCGTCCTTTGAGATAGTCTCTTTTACGGGCGCAGACAGTCCAAAGACAAAGTTTTCTGACAAAAGAGCGCGGGCTTTTTTAGAAAGGTTTGTCATCTCCTCTATCGTCGAGATGTCTTTTTTATAAAGCCAATCAGCAAGTTGTTTAGCAGTGAATTTCGGGAGATTAAGCCTCAAAACTATCTCCGTCAACTCCGCTAATGTTTTTCCGAAAAGTGTATCCATTATTTATAATTATTCCTATAAAAAGTTTCAAAATTTTGTGTTTTGTACGCCTCGGTTGCGTAAAATTTTAAAATCAGCAGCCACAAGTCCGGCGAAAAAAACATATCAGTTTTACCGATGTATCCCAAATTTTTGTCAAAAAAGAACATTGCGGGAAACTTAAAATCGTTGTTCATAAGAGCGTGCGTAAAATGATTCGGCATATTTTTACCCAAAGAGACGTGCGGGTGCTGTCGTAACGTGTCAGCAAGCCAATAAATTGTGTCATTGGTTGTAGCCTCAAACCTTATAGGATAAAAATTCTCGTTGATATAATCGCAGAGTTTTTTGTTTTTTAAAACCACGCCCTCGTGAATCAGGGAATTCATCGTACAATACGGCACATAACCTCTGTATTTAGAATCAATGTAAATGTCAATCAAAATAGGCTTTTGTTTTTCCTTATAAAGTTTTGCCGCCTCATCAAAAGTTTTCCAATTAATTTTGCCGAGCGTATCCACTTTTGTCTCTTTCAACCGCGCCAAATCGTCTCTATAAATCGTCGGATAATTAAACATATACATATCCTTAAACTCTTCCAAAGCGACATTTCCGGTTAAATCTTCTGCAAAATACACCAAAATAGGCTCTATACTTTTAACGTCCATATAACCCGGTACGGGAGCAATATGTTTCTGCTTATCCATGTAAACGATTGTCGGATAAGACATTCTATCACCCAAGAGATGCCGTGCAAGACGGCTGTTATGACCGTCAGAAGTCCAAGTCTGCCCTAAAAACTTGATTGTATCCTGAGTTTCGGCATCAAACCTAATGCAATAGAAATTCTGGTTTATATAACTTGCCAACTGCACGTTGTGAAAAGTTGTCGCCATCATACGCTTACACCAGCCGCACCAATCGGTATAAACGTCAATTAAAAAAGGACGGTTTTCAGCGGAGTCAAGTTTTTCCGCTTCTTCAAACGTCAGCCATTTTATCGGTCCTAAATCTTCCTGAGCCTTCATAGGAAGCCATAACAGCACGGCAAAAAGTGCCGTCAAAATCTTTTTCATATCATATAAAAGTTTTAAAAATGCAAATTTAATATTTTTGACGTTAATAATCAGCAAAATATTACTTGGTTAACAAAAATTATGATTGGCGTTAATTAAAAAAAATGAAATTTTTTTTGGATATTTTTTTGTAAAGAAAACTTTTAAAACTATCTTTGCAGCGTGAATTTTGTCAAGAAAAAAATTTGGCAACAATTTTGCAATTAAGATTTTCAAGGAATAAAATTAATTTAAAAACATAAAATGATATGAAAAAGATATTCAAACCGATAGCAGTTTTATCCTTCTTGTTTATGTCAGGCTCAGCATTTGCCCAAGAAGGAACGGATATGTTTGACATTCTTGTCGACTACATTACAGAGGATCAAAGCACTACGCTTACCCAACTTCAAGAGGACATAGCAAAAGGCGAAAAACTTGTTTCCCAAGCGGAGACACAGGACAAAGCCAACGCGAAATTTCTCTCAGCCACCAAAAAAGGCAAACAAAAAAAGGCAGAGAAAAAAACAGTTGAAGCCAAAGGCTTGCGCATAAAAGCAACCAAGTATTACGAAAAATCTTACGAGTCGCTTTTCAAACTTTACCAATCGGTTTTGGGAGAGGCTACCTTTACTTTCCCTGCCGACAAAACAAGTGCCGAAGAATATATGGGAACGGCAGAAACAAATTTGCAGGAAG
>JAEEXW010000441.1 GCA_016287995.1 Bacteroidales bacterium | reverse complement strand
CTGAAATTTGAGGAACTTTTTTACATTCAACTTAACATTTTGAAATTTAAAGCCGACAAGGAAGAAAAATCTCACGGCTTTATTTTCAAAACCATCGGTGAAAATTTCAACAATTTTTATAACAATTATTTGCCATTTTCGCTGACAGGAGCGCAAAAACGTGTCATCAAAGAAATCCGCAAAGATTTTTTGACCGGAAGACAGACCAACCGTCTGATTCAGGGCGACGTAGGCTCAGGAAAAACGCTTGTCGCATTGATGAGCATGTTGATTGCGATTGACAACGGTTTTCAGGCGTGCATGATGGCACCGACGGAAATACTTGCGCGTCAGCATTTTCAGACGTTGAAGGATTTTTTGAAGGACATGCCTCTGACGGTTGAAATCTTAACGGGAACTTCCACGAAAAAAGAGCGCAAAAAAATTCACGAAAGCCTTGAAGACGGCTCTCTTAACATTCTTGTCGGCACTCACGCGCTGATAGAGGACGACGTTGTTTTCAAAAATCTCGGACTTGCTGTAATTGACGAGCAGCACCGTTTCGGCGTGGCTCAGCGGGCAAAACTTTACAAGAAAAACTCAGTTTTGCCGCCTCACGTTTTGGTTATGACGGCGACACCTATTCCGAGGACTTTGTCAATGACACTTTACGGCGACTTGGACATTTCCGTCATCGACGAACTTCCGCCGGGCAGAAAACCGATTAAAACCGTACATTCATACGATTCCAAACGGCTTATGGTTTTCAAAGTCGTAAAAGACCAGATAGCCGAAGGACGGCAGGTTTATATAGTCTATCCGCTGATTGAGGAGAGCAAAAACTTCAATTACAAGGACTTGACTGACGGTTACGAGTCGATAACGCGGGCTTTTCCGCAGCCTCAGTACAATGTCAGCATGGTTCACGGACGGCTCAAACCCGAAGAAAAAGAGTTTGAAATGCAGCGTTTTGTAAAAGGCGAAACGCAGATTATGGTAGCCACAACGGTGATTGAAGTCGGTGTCAACGTTCCGAACGCTAGCATTATGGTGATTGAAAGCGCGGAAAAATTCGGACTTTCACAACTTCACCAACTGCGCGGAAGGGTCGGCAGGGGCGATTATCAAAGTTACTGTATATTAATGAGTTCGTTCAAATTGTCAACAGATGCAAGAAAACGTCTTGACATTATGTGCGAGACAACTGACGGATTTCGGATTTCGGAGGAGGACTTAAAATTAAGGGGTCCGGGCGACATGGATTCAACGCAGCAGTCAGGAACGCCGATGCAACTTAAAATAGCAGATTTAGTTCATGACGGACAATTATTGAACATTGCCCGAGGAGCGGCTTTTGATGTTTTGGAAGAAGATTCAGAACTTGTAAAACCTGAAAATCAGATACTTAGAAAAAGACGACAAGTCATTTTCAACAAAGAACAACATTGGTCGAGGATTTCGTAAAAACTTAGATTTAACGAATTAATATTACCGGGGGGTTACACCCACGGTACTTAAATAAAAAGAGCCGCAATATTTTACGGCTCTTAAATTTTAGATTTTCAGTATAAGAAATTACTTCGTGATAACTTTTGCCATTTCCAATACTTTGTTAGAATAACCCCACTCGTTGTCGTACCATGCACAAACTTTAACGAATGTTTTATCCAACTGAATACCTGCTTTTTCGTCGAAAATAGAGGTACGAGCATCGTTACGGAAGTCAGTTGAAACAACAGCCTCGTTGGTGTAACCGAGAACTCCTTTCAATTCGCCTTCTGATGCTTCTTTCATTGCAGCGCAGATTTCTTCGTAAGAAGCCTCTTTTGCCAATTCGCAGGTCAAGTCTACGAAAGAAACGTCAGAGGTAGGAACGCGCAATGACATACCGGTCAATTTACCGTTCAAAGCGGGAAGAACTTTGCCTACTGCTTTTGCAGCACCCGTTGAAGACGGAATGATGTTTTCGAGAATACCGCGGCCGCCTCTCCAGTCTTTCTTAGAAGGACCGTCAACAGTTTTCTGAGTAGCGGTAGCAGCGTGTACAGTTGTCATCAAACCTCTTACGATACCGAATTTGTCGTTCAATACCTTAGAAATCGGTGCCAAGCAGTTTGTTGTACAAGATGCGTTAGAGATGATTGTCTGACCAGCGTATGTGTTGTGGTTTACACCGTATACGAACATCGGAGTAGCATCCTTAGAAGGAGCAGACATGATAACTTTCTTTGCACCTGCTTTGATGTGAGCCTCAGCGAGTTCAGCGGTCAAGAAGAAACCGGTAGATTCAACTACTACGTCTACGCCCAAAGCACCCCAGGTAATGTTTGCGGGATCTTTTTCAGCGAAGATCTGGATTTTGTTGCCGTCAACGATCATGAAGTTGCCGTCAACTTTGATGTCGTGGTTGAAATGACCGTGAACTGAATCGTATTTGAGCATGTAAGCCAAATAATCAGCATCCAAAAGGTCGTTGATACCTACTACCTGAATGTCTTTACCGAAGTTTTCTACTGCTGCGCGGAAAACCATACGTCCGATACGGCCGAAACCGTTAATACCTAATTTAATCATTTTGTTAATTAATTTATAAATTAATGAATAAATAAAATTGTTTCAGTTTTTACGGTTGCAAATTTAAAAATAATTTCTTTACGTTGTACTAAA
>JAEEXW010000028.1 GCA_016287995.1 Bacteroidales bacterium | reverse complement strand
CTCGTGTGTAGGACCGTCTTCGCCTACGCGGAATGAGTCGTGTGTGTCAAGGGATATTGCCGGAGTTTTCATCAAGGCAGCGACACGGAGAACAGGTTTCTCATAGTCAGAGAATACGAAGAATGTTCCGCAAACCGTCTTAACACCGCCGTGAAGCATCATACCAACGCAGAGTGCAGCCATCGTGAGTTCCGAAACACCTGCCTGCAAGAACGAGCCTGAGAAGTCGCCCGGAACAAATGCTTTGGTCTTTTTCAAAAACTCGTCGGTCTTGTCTGAGTTAGAAAGGTCTGCCGAAGCAACAACCAAGTTTTCTACTTTGCCGTACATTGCAGCAAGCGTTTTTCCAAGTGAACCACGGGTTGCTGTTGCTTTGTCGAATTTAAGATCTTCGAGAGACGGTATTTCAAAATCGTTGGTCAAATATTGCTGATATTTTTTAGCGAGTTCGGGATTTGCAGCAGCCCATTTTGCTTCTTCCTCTTTTTCTGCTTTTGCAGCGGCAGATTTTTCAGAAAGTTTTTGAGCGTAATATTCTTTAACTTCGGGGAAAATCTCAAACGGATTTTCAGGATTGCCGCCTAAATGTTTAACTGTCATCTCAAAAGAGCCGCCCGATTTAGAAACCGGCTGACCGTGAGTTGAACATTTGCCTTCAAAGTTTTCGTTGTTTTCGGTAACAATACCTTTACCCATAGCGGTCTCGCCGATGATAAGGGTAGGTCTTGTTTTTTCGTCCTGAGCGTTTTTCAAAGCCTGACGGATAGCAGCAGCGTCGTTACCGTTGATTTTAACAACGTTCCAGCCCCAAGTTTTGTATTTTGCGTAAGTGTCTTCGTCAGATACTTCGTTGCATTTTGTTGACAACTGGATTTTGTTGGAATCGTAGAACATGATGAGGTTTTTGAGCCCCAAGAAACCTGCGATACGGCCTGCGCCTTGTGAAATTTCTTCCTGAATACCACCGTCCGAAATGTAAACGTAGGTCTTGTGTTGAACTCTTTTGCCGAATCTTGCAGCAAGAAATTCCTGAGCGATTGCAGCACCGATACCGAGAGCGTGTCCTACGCCGAGGGGACCTGATGTGTTTTCAATACCGCGTTTGATGTCCCTTTCCGGGTGTCCGGGAGTAACGCTTCCCCACTGACGGAAATTTTTAATGTCTTCGAGCGAGAATTTATTGATGAGTGTCAAAATTGAATAAAGCATCGGAGACATGTGTCCGGGGTCGAGGAAAAATCTGTCGCGATTGTCCCATTCAGGGTCTGAGGGGTCAAATTTCAAAAATTCTGAAAATAATACGTGTACGAAGTCCGCACCGCCCATTGCACCACCGGGGTGTCCTGATTTTGCTTTTTCTACCATTGCAGCGGCAAGTAATCTGACATTGTCAGCCGCTTTAAGGTCTATTGCTTTTTGTTCCATTTGTGTAAATAAAATTATTGTTTTGTAATATTAACGTATTTTTTTATTATCTCTTTAACTTGTTGAATGTTAGCCGGTTTGTCGATGAAAGCGTCGCAGCACGAGAGTTGAAGTTGCCGCTTTTCCTCTGCCGAAAAATACGGAATCTGCGCCACCATCGGAATTTTCGTGTCCATTTTTCTGATAATCTTCATCGCCTCCGAGCCGTTAATCTCCGGCAAACTGAGGTTGCTGATTATCAGTTCTATATCGGGATTGTTGCGGTAATGTTCCAAAAGTTCGCGTCCGGTTTTTGCCCTCAGAACCTCAAACTTCATTGTCTGCAAAATCTCGTTCAAAAGTATGAAAGCCACGTCCTCGTTTTCGCCGACAAGAATTTTCAGACCCTCGTACTCGCTGAAAGTTTTTGCCTGAGCCGCTGTATCCTGTTTTGTCGGAATTGAAATATAAAAAATAGTTCCGGCACCGGGTGAAGAGTCAAACCAAATATCACCTTTTAATATAGAGACATAACTTTTAACAAGCGGGAGTCCGATTCCTGCTCCGCCGTTAGTGCGTCTGTAAGTGTCTTCGCCAGACTCAAAAGGCTTGAAAATTTTGTCGTAAAGTTCGGGATTGATGCCTTTGCCCGAATCTTTGACGTAAAAGGCAACCGTGTTTCCGCTGTTAGATACGCCTACTTCTATGTTGCCTCGGTCGGTAAATTTCAAGGAGTTGTTAACAAGATTGTCCAAAATCCTGAAAATCATATTTCTGTCGGTCTCAATTTCAAAATCCTTGTCGCACTCGTTGCTGATGATAATTTCAAGCGATTTTGACTGTGCGTCAAGAAAATTGTTTTTGTAAACCGAATCCAAAACATCGGCAATCCTCACCTTTTGGTAAACAGGCGAAGTTTTTCCTGTCAAGGTCTGCGAAAAATCCAAAATGTTGTTGAAAACCGACAAAAGTTTTATCGCGTTGCTTTTTATATAAGCGAGATATTCGTTTTTCTGCTCCTCGTCGTCGGTCTCTTTTACAAGGTTGGTAAAGCCTACAATCGCGTTCATAGGCGTATAAATCTCGTGCGAAATGTTGGCAAGAAACTCTGTCTTGATTTTTTCAGCAAGTTCGGCCTTGTCTTTTGCCTCCTTGTATTTTAATACGGTCTGTTCGAGTTGACGGTTGAGTTCCGTCATTCTCTTGTTGGATTCTTCAAGACTTTTGGTACGCTCGGTGATTTTTTCTTCAAGCGAGCGGTTTGTTTCAAGAAGTTCGCGGTTGAGACGGCGTATGTTGAGATGAGACCTCACACGCGCAATCATCTCCTCGCTTTGTACGGGTTTGGTTATGTAATCTACTGCCCCTGACTTAAAGGCCTTTATTTTGTCAAAAGACGAGTTGAGCGCAGACATAAAAATTACGGGTATGTCCCGCGTATTGCCGCTGGTTTTCAACAAGGAACATATCGCATAACCGTCAATATCCGGCATTATAATATCAAGCAAAATCAAATCCGGACGCTCTTGGTTGGCGATCATAACCGCCGAGTTACCGTCAAAAGCCTCCGAGACAGCATAGCCGTATTCCTCCAATACAGACCGTATATAACCGGCTATTGAAGGTGTATCGTCTACGATTAAGATTTTTTCGTTCAAGTAGTTGTCAGGCATATTTGTCATTCATTTAATTGCCGCAGACATATTTTTCGGCTTACAAATATTGTTATTTTTATCGGTTTAACAAAACTTTTTTTTAATGTTTTTTCAAAAATTTTTTTTTCTTGCATATTTAGTTTAATTTTGCGGTGAAAAATTACAATAAAATGGCTCAGGAAAACACTAATTCTTTCAAAGACAAGTTGAAGGCGTGGGGAAAGTTTTTTATCTCCGCCTATTTCATAAAAAATTTTTGTATCTGGCTCGGCTCTATATTGTTGTTTTTTGTGCTTGTTTTTTTGGCGTTGAGGGTTTACACGCGGCACTCTCAGGAAGTAAGCGTTCCTTCGGTAGAAGGAATGACGTTGGAACAAGCGCAAAAACTTATTTTGGAGCGCAAACTCGAACCCGTAATCTCGGACTCGGTTTACAACAGTAGCGTTGCTCCCGGTACTATAATTCCCGGCGGACAGATTCCGAGGGCAGGTTATTCGGTAAAGGAGGGCAGAAAGGTGTTCTTAACCTACAAAACATGGTCAAAAGAAATCACTGAAATGCCGGATTTAAACGGACGCTCGCTCGTGGATTGTCAGGAGCAGTTGAGGTTAAGGGGCTTGCTTTTGGGAAATGTTAAGAAAGAAAAAGGTTCGCATAACGACCTTTTCAAAGAGGCGCGGATAAACGGAGCAAAAATTTCAAAAGGCAAAAAACTTTACAAAGGCGACGTTATCGACTTGATTATGTGGGAAAAAGACGACAATTCCGATGACAGCGACAGTTTTTCAGACTATAACTCCGGCGCGGATACAGAGGACAACATAATCGAAGAAGACGAATTTTAATGACAAAAAAGATAAAAAACAGTTTATGAAAAAGGTTTTATTACTTTGGGCGGCGTTGGTGTTTCCGGCAATGGTTTTTGCCGGAGAGACCGACACGCTTGAACTGCCTTTTTTTGACGATTTTTCGTACCTCGGCTCCAAACCGGCCGATAGCCTTTGGAAAAATTCGGGCTGCAATATTTCCCGCTATATGGCTAAAAATCCGCCGAGTACGGGTGTCTTGGTTTTTGATGCTTTGGACTTGGACAAAAATTTTTATCAAAATGCCTATTACGGCAACTTTTCGGCGGGCGATACCGTTGAAAGCCGTCCTATCAACTTAAATTATCCTAATGACAAAACAGTTTTTTTGAGTTTTTATTTTCAAGCGGGCGGCAACGGTGATTATCCCGAAAAACAAGATTCTTTGTGTCTTGACTTTTTTTCGCCGCTGACAAATCAGTGGTCAAACATTCGTCAATATTCCGGCGCGAATAAAAACTCATTTGAGCAGGAAATGATAAACATTACGGAAAAAGAATACCTCCAAAAGGGGTTTAAATTTCGTTTTAGAAATTATTTCAGCCTCGGCAGCGAAAGTCAGAAGGATTTGGTAGGGGACTGTGATTTTTGGTTTGTTGACTACGTAAAACTTGACCGCAACCGTATGGAAAGCGATACCGTATACAGCGACGTTTCTCTAACGAGCGACCCTGTAATAAAATTCGGCGACTATACAAGCGTGCCTTGGAAACATTATCTGAACGATACACATAAAATGCCGCTTTCATACTCGGTCTTTTACCGCAACAACGACAAAAAGGCACGGCTTTTGGACTCGATAAATCTCACTCTTAACGGCGAGAAATTTGCTCTCGGCTCTTACAATATGCCGTCTTATATGGACTTTGAAAATCATAATAAGGATTTTAATTATGTTTTTTCGTCAAAAAGCGACACTATTATGGACTGCGAGATTACGGTAAAACTTGTCAGCGATGTTACAAAAAAGGATTTTCCTAACAACAACGAAGTTTCCGTCAAAAAGACTTTTCTGAATTATTACGCTTACGACGACGGCACGGCTGAGGCAGCCTACGGACTTTACGGCGAAGGCAGTCAGGGCGGACTTGCGGCAGTAAGGTTTGTTGCATTAACGCCCGATGTCTTGACAGGGGTTTATATGTATTTTTGTCCCGTGTTTAGAAACGCGCAGGCTGACTATTTCAACATCAAGGTTTTTAACTGCAAAAACGGTAATCCGTTAGTGGAAATATATTCACAAAACAACGTTGCCGTTCCGAAAAACGAAACCGAAAAATTCGTTTTTTTTGAGTTTAAGAATCCCGTGCAAATCGCCGACACATTTTTTATAGGTTGGGAAAAACTTTCAAAAGACATTATTGCCATGGGTTTTGACAAAAACACCGAAAAGCCTAACAACAAGTATTTCAACCTCAATGGCGAGTGGAAACTCTCAAAAGAAAAAGGTCAGATTATGTTGCGTCCTGCTTTCGGAGCACTCAAAACGGCAACGTTAACGGACATTATGCCGAAAACTTTCGAGGTAAAACTTTATCCTAATCCCGCAAACGATTTTTTCTATATTGATATGGAAAATTCAAAATGCAAAAGGATAAGCATATACAATCTTAACGGACAAAAAGTAAAGTCTGCTTTCGTTGAAGGCGGTCTTAACGAGATAAATGTAAACGACCTCAAAAACGGAATGTATATTATTGATTTTGAGGAAATTAAAATGAGAAAAAAACTATTAATAACACACTAAAAAATATGGCAGAAAACATCGAAGACTTGCTTGACGAAGAAGACGACGAATTAACGGCGGAAATTACCGACGAAGGCAACGGTCAAAAAACCGAACGTTATCACATAATAGTTGACAAAGGGCAGAATTTGGAAAGAATCGACAAGTTTCTTGACAATCGGATTCAGGGAGTCTCGCGCAACAAAATCCAAAAAGCCGCCGACAGCGAATGTGTTTTTGTTAACGGAAAAGCCGTTAAAAGCAATTACAGAGTTCACCCCGGCGACGATATTTCGGTGATGCTTCCGGGCGAGCACTTCGACTTCAAGTTGACACCGGAGGATATTCCGCTTGACATCGTTTACGAAGACGACGACGTAATAGTTGTCAACAAAAAAGCCGGAATGGTGGTTCACCCCGCGCACGGCAATTTTACGGGAACGCTTGTCAACGCTTTGGCTTTTCATTTGGGGCATAGCGACGAATTTGATGCCCTTGACACGCGCCCCGGACTTGTCCACAGAATCGACAAAAATACGTCAGGACTTTTGGTAATCGCAAAAAACGAAGCCGCAAAAGTAAACCTTTCGCAGCAGTTTTTTTATCATACCGTCAACAGAAGGTATCAGGCTTTGGTTTGGGGCGACTTTGACGAAACAGAAGGCACTGTGGAAGGCAATATCGGCAGAAATCCGAAAGATAGAAAAAGTATGTGCATGTTTTCCAAAGACAGTGGAATCGGAAAGCCTGCAATCACGCATTATAGAGTTTTGGAAAGGTTCGGCTACGTTACGCTCATAGAGTGCAAACTCGAAACCGGACGAACGCATCAAATCCGCGTCCATTTGAAAAGCATAAACCACCCGCTTTTCAACGATGATGTTTATGGCGGAAATAGGTTGTTAAGAGGCACGACTTTTGCAAAGTATAGAAAGTTTGTTGACAATTGTTTCGAGATTATGCCGAGGCAGGCTCTTCATGCCAAAACGTTGGAATTTAAGCACCCGAAAACTGGCAAAATAATGAGTTTTGACTCTGAGTTACCTTCTGATATGCAGGAAGTTATCGATAAATGGAGAGTATATTCGCTTTCGGGCAGAACTTGGGAAAACCAGAATTGAAATTTTTAACGGATTTTTTATAATTTTGCAAAGAAAAATCCGTTTATATATTATAATACAAATACGATTCGCTATGAAAAAAATTTTTATATTAGTCATAACGGCTCTTGTTGGCAGCCTTAACGCATTTTCGCAAATCAACGTAGGGGCAAGTATGGGTGTCAATTTTTCGTACCTCATCGGCGATGACAGAATTGAAGATGCCACAAAACGTATCGGAATGTGTCCGGGCATACATGTGGCATTTCCGCTCGTTTACGAATCTTTTCTTGAAGTAAGCGCACTATATTCGCAACAGGGCGTTATGATAAAAAAGGACTATCAGGAAAGAAATTTTCATATAAAATATAGGGAAAACCGTAACATCGACTTTATGATTATCCCAATAACTTGGAAACAGCAGTTCGGTGATTTTTACACGAAGGTAGGTCCTTACGTAGGTATTGCCCTTGCTGCCGAACGGTCTTGGAAATGTGATTCTATTTCTCCTGACAGTGCTAAAAGAATTTCCGGCAAAGAGGCAAGTTTTGTAAACGACTTGCGTCAATACGATGTCGGAGCAAATTTCGGTTTGGGCTATCAGACTTCAATTTCGGGAGGTATGGACCTTTTCGTGGGGGTTGATTACCGTATCGGATTTTTCTCTATTGAGGACAAAAACAAAAAGCAGATTAATAATAAAAAACTTAGAAATCAAGTATTTTCCTTTTCTGCCGGAATATACTTTGTAAAAAACAGGCGTTCAAAAACTTATAGGCATCACCGATAGATGAGAGTAAGACTTTCCATAATTGTTTTGTCGTTTTTTATCGTAACGGGGCTTCAAGCGCAACAATTTACGATGAAAGGCGGCGTTATATACTCTCAGTTTGTAATTCCCAAACACGAAAATCCCGCAGGCAGCGTTTCAGGGTTGACAAATTACTATTACGAGGCTAATTATTCGCAAAGGTTTGGCAAACGGAAATATTGGACAATCGGTTTCGGATATTTGGGTGCGGGCGGTACGATTTACGGCTCTAATTTAGCACAATTTAGCGGAATTACATACGTTGTTGACACAAGGCTCAGCAATTTGATTTTCCCGATAAAGTTTAAATTTTCTACCGAACACAAATCTCATCCGCGGTATTATTGTTATGCAGGGGTTGCTCCGGCGTGGATGTTTGACGAGGCACGCTCGCTTGAATATCACTACATTGACGAAGTTACAGAATGGATACATCAAAACGAACCGAAAAAACTTAAATCGGATAGGGAGTTGAAACCGAAAATTTTTCCGTATCATGCGCAAAAACTTCAAGGCTACATAATGACCGGCGGAGGAGTGTATTACAAGCATATACTTCTTGACTTTGCGTTTATGGTAAACACTTTTCACGTTTACGAGGAATTTCTTGCGCCCGTAAGTCTTAGTTACTGCGCAATAGCAACGCTTGGCGTACAAGTTTCAAGACCGATTAACAAATATTCTTGTCATAGTTTCTTCTGATGAAAAACACCGTCATTCTGATACTTTTTATGCTTTATGCGGCAGTTTTGAAATCGCAAGTGCCTTTTCAAAGCCGTCCGACTGCCTTTACGATACGCCATAGAGAATTTGAATGTTCGCTTTTATCACCTACCCGTTATGGTGTAGGCAAAAAAACGGAAGTCTTTTCGACGGTTTTTCTCGACTGGAAACTTCCTAACGCAGGACTTAAACATCTTTGGTGGAAAAAGCCGGCAAGAAAAGACAAGGGATTTTTTAAATCCCGCGATATATGGTTTGGCACGGTTCACAATCTTGACTACCCGAACATGTTTTTCAAAAGCGTTCAAAAACACAAGCCCGACTATATCGCCGATTCGTGCATTGTGCCGAATGTTATCACGATGAGAAACGAACTCAGAATGTCGCTCTATTTAAGAAAGGCGACTTCGTGCGACGGCCCGGATTTTTTGTTTACGCTGAGGGCGGGAATCAAAAATTCTTTCAAGATAAAAAAAGACGTTACGATGCCGCCCGTTACAAGAAATCCGCTTTGGTACAGAGAAACGGCTGTTTGTCTTGACACAATAGTCTGGTTTGTGGGCGCGGACTTGGATTTTCATCTGACGGACAATCTCAACATGCTTGTGGATTTGGATTTTTATTCCGTTGACTGGAACGTCAAAGACCATTCCTTGGAAAGCAAAATTTTTGTTTACGGTTATGCCGGAATGCACCGTAGGCTGATGATTTCGGGCGGAATAAAACTTATAGCCGGAAGCGTTTATTCAGAAAACAAATATCAGATTTTGCCGATGGCAGACGTATCGTATTTTTGGAGGCTGAAAAAGAAACGTGAAAAAGGACTTTTTGGCGAAATGATGTAACAAAAATGGAAACAAGAATAGAATTAGAAACACTTAATCCGATAGATTTTTACGGTGTCGGCGGACAGCGTTTGGAAAAAATACGCGAACTTTTCCCGAAAATTAAAATCGTGGCACGCGGCAACGATTTGAAAATTATGGGCGAAGAAGCCGAAACGGAAAAATTTTCAGCGTTAATCGCAAAGATAAAAAAACACGTTCTCAAATACAATACTTTGTCTGACAGCGAGTTGGACGGACTGCTTTACAACAACGAGCAGCAGGCGGCTCTCATTGCGGGCGAAGGTCAGACGATACTCTATTCGCTTCAAGGCCAGCCCATAAAACCGCGAAACGAGACCCAGCAAAAAATGGTTGAGGCGTTTGACAAAAACGACCTTATTTTTGCAACCGGACCAGCCGGCACTGGCAAAACGTATTTGGCGGTGGCGTTAGCCGTCAAAGCCCTGAAATCCGGCGCGGTAAAACGTCTTATTCTCTGCCGTCCGGCGGTGGAGGCGGGCGAGAGAATCGGCTTTCTGCCTGGCGACATGAAAGAAAAACTCGACCCGTATATGCAGGCTCTTTACGACGCGCTCAACGACATGATTCCGCAAAAACGTCTTGAAGCGTTGATTGAAGAAAGGATTGTTCAGATTGCGCCTCTGGCTTTTATGCGCGGACGGACGCTCGGCAATGCGGCGGTGATTTTGGATGAGGCTCAAAACGCGACGATTTCGCAACTCAAAATGTTTTTGACGCGTATGGGCGAAAACTCCAAATTCATAATCACCGGCGACGAAACACAAATCGACATCGCCGACAAAAGGGATTCGGGTCTTGTTCACGCAATGAGGATTTTGAAAAACATAAACAAAATTTCGTTTATCCGTTTCAACAAAACAGATGTCGTGCGGCACAAACTCGTTCAGAGTATTATCGAGGCGTATGACAAAAATTTAACTGCGGAAAAACACGAAACAAAATTAAAAATATAAAAAAATGTCAAAAGCATTAGTTAACACCGACTTTCATTTTGAAGGTCAAAAAAACGTTTATCACGGCAAAGTCCGCGACGTTTACAACATCAACGACGAAAAATTAGTCATGGTGGCAACGGACAGAATTTCGGCATTCGACGTTGTTTTGCCCGAAGGTATTCCGTTCAAAGGTCAGATTTTGAACCAGATAGCCTCGAAATTTTTGGACTTGACTTCGGACATCGTTCCTAACTGGAAACTTTCAACGCCCGACCCGATGGTAACGGTCGGCACAAAATGCGAGCCGTTTCCTGTTGAAATGATTATCCGCGGATATTTAACCGGCAGCAGTTGGCGCAGTTACAAAGCCGGCGCAAGAGAGATTTGTGGCGTTAAAATTCCCGAAGGAATGAAAGAGCACCAAAAATTTCCTCAGCCGATAATCACCCCGACAACCAAAGCCGCAGAAGGTCACGATGAAGATATTTCAAAAGAGGAAATTATAAAACGTGGTTTGATTTCGGCAGAAGATTACGCTCAAATCGAGGAAATCACTTACAAACTTTTTCAGCGCGGAACCGAAGTTGCTGCAAAACGCGGACTTATTCTCGTTGACACTAAATACGAGTTCGGCAAAAAAGACGGCAAAATTATCCTCATTGACGAAATCCATACGCCCGATTCTTCACGTTATTTTTACAGCGAAGGCTACGAAGAAAGATTCAAAAAAGGCGAGCCGCAACGTCAACTTTCAAAAGAGTTTGTACGCGAATGGCTTATGGCTAACGGTTTTCAAGGTAAAGACGGTCAGAAAGTTCCCGAAATGACACCCGAAATCGTAAACGGCATTTCAGAGCGTTACATCGAACTTTACGAACACATCACCGGCGAAAAATTCGTCAAGGAAACTTCCGAAGATTTGGCAAAAAGAATCGAAGAAAACGTTAAAAAAGCATTGTAAAAATTTTATGAAACCAAAAGTGCAGCCCCGAAAAATACGGAACTGCACTTTTACTTTTGCAAAAAAACATTCCGCGAATTATGGGCATTACATTTTTTGACAATACAAAAGAGTTTGTGTTTGATTTTCTGCACGATAATCAAAGCGATATTATAACGCTTACCGGCAACGGATATATGATTCAGGCGTTCGGAAAATGTTTTTATTACGGTTATGAATTTTCGGAAAACGTTCCTGGGAGCCTCAGAACAGAATTTATAAAATATCTGAAATTTACGGGCGGATTGAAAAACAATCCCGATTTGACCGATTTTATAAAACGCGCCGTTGACAATCTGCACAAAAAGGTCAATCTCTATGATTACGACCTTGTTGTTATGCCCGAATCGTCAAGCGAGGTAAACGATTATACAATGCGCTACATTTACCGTTTCGCACAGCCTAACCTTCAAGAAATGCAACTTGTAAAAGCGTTGCCGTCTAATATCGATTTTGACATTGCCGCATACGAAAAGCAATATCTAAACAAGTGTCTTGAAAACGGCCGCCCGCGTTATACTGAAAAGCAAAAAGAGGAAGTTAAAAAATCAATTCAAGATATGCTTGACGATATTCACAAAAAGGATTATTTCACGATAGCCAAAGATGTGAAAAAGAGCCGTTTCCGTCCGTATATCGTCCGTTTTTTGACGTTCAAGACCAAGGCAGACGAAGAACTCTGCGCCGAAATCCGTAAACAAAACATACTTATAATTGATGACGTTACAACAAGCGGCTCAACGCTCAACGAGATTTTAAGAACACTCAGAATACTTAACGAAGACAACAAAATCACAATTTTCAGCCTCATAGGTCGGAAAGATTTGATGGCGGATTCGTTTGTATAAAAAAAGTGCTGCTTGTTTTTTCTTCCAGCAGCACTTTTTTTATGAAAAAATTATCTGTCTACCAAACGTTTACTTTATAAATAGGCACCGGTTGGTTTTTGGCGTATGCCTCGCCGATTGCTTTGGCGGCTTCAATAACCGCTTTGCGCTCGTCGTGCTTGTAAGCCTGTTCGCGCTCCATATAACGCAGTTCCCAGTTTTGCAATGCTTCGACTTTCGTCCCGATTTTGCTGACAAAATCCCGCGCAGCAGACGAAGAAGAACATGAGGGCGGCATATATGACAATATTTCAGCAACACGCGCCGCGCCTTCGGCGTTAGGACTTGCAGCCCATGCCGCACGTGCGTCAGCCAAAATCTTCTCACCGAACAAGTCGCGCTCTTTTTCATAATACTCCTGAATCAAAGGCGCAACCCTTGTTGCAAACGACGGACATTCTTCTGGAATCTCGCCTAAAATGTACAACGCCTCGTCAAAATGCCGCGCACTTGCCGCCGACTGCGATTTCGCTATTATAGTCGAAACCTGCGACTCGTAATATGCGACAACCTTCTTTTTGGAATCCTCGCAAAACTCCGAAAAATCCTTGCCCGAAAGTTTCAGCTTTGAAATACCGAGCGAAAGCGCGTTGGCTTTGTTGTTGCCCGTACCCGTGGCAGAGAGCGTAAACGTTGAAAAAACTTTTCCGCTGAAAGCGTCCTGCAACGTTACCACAAAGTCAAAATCGACGTTGCATTTTACGGGAACGGTTGCAAGGGTCTGCTCGTCATTTATTGCTACTTCGGGAACCATCGCAAAACGCGACATGCCCGCTCCAGCACTGATTCCATACTGCGACAATGCCCTTTGAAGTTTCGACTTAACCTGAGTGTCAAGTTTTTCGGGGACATTATAATCACAGACCAAATGTGCAGGAGCAACGGCCAGTTCCTGTGCAAACGACTGACACACAGCACAGCAAAGACCGAAAGCCATTGTTAAAATTTAACTAAACCTATTTTTCATAGTTTTATTCTTTTTGTGAGAACTGAATAAATGCATCGCCCAAATTTCCACCATCAGAACCGTTAAAATCAATGCCATACATTAATTCAACATTATATTCACCATATTTAGCACTGAGAACATCGACCAAACCCTGGTAAAAATTTGATGCATCCAAATTAGATCTGTCGGGTGCCAAAATAGGCATTCTCGCATTTTTATATTCGAGAAATATTCCATTCTGACCTTGTGAAAATTGAAATTGACCGTTAACACAGTTTTGTTTCAGCCATGTTTCAACTACAAGCTTTAATCCTTTTGGAAGTACGACCTCCTCGGTAGCTTCAATGTATAGTCGTGAAAGTCTGCCAAGTTCATTAGTATTGTCAAAGAACCTCTGAATGCCTTCGGCAAACTTATCAAATTTATCAATTACCGCCTCATACAAGAGACTCGCTGTGGTTGCACCAATCGCAGGGGCACTTTCGCCGGCTACCGTTGAGAAAGGTTCTCCGCTATAAGCATCTAACGCTCGAAGTTTGAAATTCAGAATATCCCTTGGACCTTGTTTCACGATTTCATATTCCAATTCTAAACGAACATCATAGGTAACCACACTTGTTCCTCTTCTATTACCTCTACCTGTATTTTGGGTGTTAGCATACTGCAAACTTACCAAGTTAAAATCTCTGTCAGAAAATAATTCTTCAATTTTTGTTATGCAAGATTTCAAATCATTATTCAATAATGCCTTTTGGTAATGTCTTACAAACTTTTCTGCGCCCATATCATCCACCCATTCTCCATAACCCATATCGTTAAGCAGATTATCGGACGGGAAAACCATTAGCGTTGGTTTTACCTGACCAAAAACCTTCGCAGAGGTCAGCAAGGCTATAATAATTATTAAAACTCTCAGTTTCATATTTCTGATTTTTTTTAACGTTAAAAGCCAAAGCCTTTTATAACACCTTCGCTCTCCAAATATTTTCGCAAATCCTGCTTGTTGACCGAAACGATAATGCCGATTTTGTATTCTTTGCCGACTTTCATACGGTCTTTGGGATTTACAACACCGTCAGAGGACAGCGTAACGTACTGATTATAAGTGCCGTTATCGAAAAACTTCTCAAAAAATTCCGCATTGTTTTCCTTTTCTTTGGGTTTTACCATTGCGGGCTGAGCCGTTGTTCCGGAGGTTGCCGCAATGCCCTTGAAAAGAACCGCATGAATGGCGTTCATTTTGGTAATGTCCGAAAGTTCTTTTTCGTTTTTCAAGTAACTGTAAACTTTAATCAAATCCGTTCCTTGCGAGCCTACACCCATTGAAACGACTTCATAACGGAACTCGCGCACGGCTTTTTTCTTCTGTGCCGAACAGTTAATCACGCCGAAAATTAAGGCGATTACTGTTAATAACAACCATAAACTGTCCCGCCTGAATCATAAACTTTTTGATGTTGTTTGCGGCGATGCCCCACTGGTCGCGGGCAGTGAGGGAGTTGTTATAAGAGTCTTTCAACGCGCCTTCCGACTTGGCGGTTGCGTCCAAGGTGTCGCGGAACTTGCCCGCACTCTGTGTCATCACCG